>NZ_JBMEMN010000004.1:0-121369 GCF_049310905.1 Gudongella sp. DL1XJH-153 | reverse complement strand
GGCGGGAACAGAGAAGATAACCCTGTAGAGCCAAAAGTAGCGATATTTTCCATTGGCCTTCTTGGCACGAAACCCAATAGCCACCGGCGATCCACCATCTTCACTTCTTGAAACAACGACGTTATTGCTGTCGATTTTACATCCTGTCAAATCCTGTGCTACCAATGATCCGATATCATCAATACCTAGTGTCAGGGCACCACTCTTAAATTCTTTTACTACCTCGCTGGCACCGTCATCTGCGTAGAGAATGGCTTCAATGAGCTCAATGCTCAGCTCTGCAGTCATGGCTTTAGCCAGTACTTTAGGGGTTCCATAGGTTTCAATGCCGTTTTGATCTTCGGTGATCTTGGCATAATATAGAGAATCCAATCCGATTGTTGCCATTTATTCTTCCTCCGTTTCATATTCTTTCATTACGTCAATGGCGTAATGATGAAATTTAGTATCGTGTTCATAACCAACATACTGCCTATCTGTTATGGTGATTTCTCCAGATTGTAGGGCCTTAGTCAGTTCTTTCTTGCGCTTCATATAGTTCTTCTTCGTGAAAAGAGAAAGCCGAGCTTCTGAAAGAATCATATAGGCCTCATTATCTGCAAAGAGATCCAGTCTATCAGACATGGGGGTAATAACCAGATATTCATCAGGCGGCGTATCGGAAAATACTCCGGTCTCCACAGGAATGTTTAGGGGTCCTAGTATGTGGTTTAAATCCGCAAGTAAGCTCATAGCTTTTCAATCTCCTTATCCAGTTCTGATTTCATAGTTTCAATGCATGCCTTCCGAGATGCGGACTTTGCTGGCTTCAAGAAGGGTTTAGGTGGCTGACCTGATTTACCATATTCAAGGATATTTGCAATCTTAGCATTGGCATCTCCATCACCACGAGGTTCATTGAAGCCAACCTTGACATTGAAGTTTCCATTTCGATCTAGCTTAGTGGGAGAGAGGCCCAAGGAAGATACCAGCTCACCGGTAGAACGGCTTTTTTCTTTTGTTTCATTCCCAATAACGCCTTTGAGGTTGGCTTTGACTTTATCAAGAACAACCTCGCCGCCAGCTTCTAAGACTTTAGAGACAATCTCATCGGTCTTATCACCAAGTTTTGTAAGCTTCATTAAAAACTCATCGGGCATTTTCATGGTTGCGTTAGCCACTTGGAACCACCTCCTTAGCTAGAACTTCAAGATACATTCCGCGTCCTTTCACATCCTCAACAGATGTGATTTCAAATCTCTTATCACTGTGGATGATCACCATAGATGCCGTAATGGTAATGCCAGGGATGCAGCGAAAGCGAAAAAGGTCTGTGGCTTCAGTAAAGGAAGCTCTATTTGCCCATTTCTCATTGCCATGTCGACCTTCACGATACGCCCTTACAGAAGCTACAATGTTATCCACTTCAGTTCTAAATCCTTCAGCATCTTTAATGATTATCCTCTCTATAATATCGATAAAGGTATTCATTTTTCCATAGCTCATATCTACACCTTCCAATCCCGATCAAGCCGCAGTAGAAGATTGACTGTATTCCATACTTGCTGTCCAGCCTGAACATTATCTGAGTAAAAACCACCAGTGCTGCCATCTCGTGATTCATAGAAGTGAGATGACAGCATGATGATGGCTTGCTGAGTGGTGGCTGGCATAACGGCTTCCACATAGTGGTTCTCAGGATGATGCTGATAGCTTTCTGCATACCGCGTGGCGGCAGTGATGTACATTTGAATCAGCTCATCATCAGACGAGTGATCTAGTATAAGGTTTGCTTTTACTTTTTCCAGCAGTGTCATCCCTCCACCATCCTTTCATTAGTCTGAAATCATAAGCCCTGCTGCTTTAAGTTTGGTGAGAAGGGCATTAAAATCCGTCACCAAATCTTCAACTGTGGCAGCAGTACTTGCCGCTTGATTGTCAAGAACAGGGAGGCCAGTAACGACCGCCCCTTCCTTGATTTCAAGAGTTCCACCAATAACGGTTTTCTCACCGCCCTGTTCGGTATAGTTCTTTGTGTTATAACTCATAGGACACCTCCATTATGCTTTCTGCTGAAGCACTTTGATGGCTTCAGGTAGAATGAGCTTTCCATCCACACGCTGAGTTGCAGCAAAGCCAACCTGTCCAGTGGCTGCATAGAGCTCATTGAGTCTCTTGAACACTCTGCCCTGACGATCCGCTACCCAGTAGTAACCAAAATCACCGAAGATGATAGACTTTGCAGATGCAGCTATGGTAGGAACGTAAGATGAAGTATAAACAGGTCTGTTCAGAATGGTATCTGGTGTTCCAGCCTGAAGTGAAGGCTGCCAGATATACTGACCCTGACCATCTTTCAGCTTCCTAATGGCCTTAATGGTGGCATCGTTCATAACGAACACAGACTTGTTTCTATAAGGCGATTTAAGTGAGTAAAAGAGATCCAAAATCTCATCGATGGAAATGGCAGTGGCACTTGAAGCAGTTACACCGATTTGTGCTCCACCAGTGGCTGCAAGAATACCCGTAGGCTTACCAGAGCCATCTCCAGTAAAGAAGGCATCTTCTTCCTTGTTACCAATACGTCTTGCAAACTCCCTGGCGATATAGTTCTCAAGATTAAAGACGCTGTCATTAAGAAGCTCTTCAGATACCTTGATCATGGTACCGAGCTTATAAGCGCCTATGGAAACCTGTCCAAAGCTATCATCGCTTTCAGGAATGGCACCTTCCTCATCAATCCAAGAAGCGGTACCTTTGGAAGCCACCACTGGAATCTTACGATCGCCAGAAGCAGTGGAGATGACATTGGCCAGCTTTCTGAAGATATTCTCTTCATTAAGGGACTCAATGAGGGTACGCTCAAACTCATCTGGTACAAGATAGCCACCTTCAGTGTCAGTACCAATCTGCAGTGCGTTCTTAATAACAGGATCAAGCCCTTCACCAGAACGGGTTCTCATGGCATTCCAGAATGCTTTCTGGTATTCTGCGGAGGCTCTGCCGCCTTTGGATTCCATACCCTGGAAGATAGGTTTTCCGGTAAGTGGTGTGTTAAGTGGCTTTGAAAGCTCGCGGTCCAGTGCTTCTTGCTTTTCAAGACGGTCAATCTCCTTACCAAGGGCAACCACATCCGCTTCCATCTTTTCATAGGTTGCAGTGTCTTCAGCAGATACAATTCCATCTGTACCTCTTTTGGTATCGAGGAATGCTTTCGCAGCTTCCCAGGATTTTGCTCTTTTTTCACGTAGTTCAAGAATTTTATTCATAGTGTTTTCCTCCTAAAATTTAGTGTTGAATTAAAGAAAGCCGCTTTTCTAGCGACTCAATTGGGGTGCCAGTATTCTCTTTTGCTAGTTTGGGTTTTACCTTATCCAGCAGGGAGTTGGTAACAGCCCTGCGACTAAAGGCATAGGTAAAATCCTCAGTCTGATTTCGTTTTTTTTCATCCTCCAAGATGCCATCAGCAAAACCAAGCTCGATGGCCTTCTTCGCATTAAGCCAAGTCTCCGCATCCATGAGATGGGAGAGCTTTGTCCTTGACTGGCCTGTCTTGATTTCATAGGCATTGATGATGCTCTCTTTAACTTCAGATAGCATGGCGATGGCTTTTTTCATTTCCTCGCTGTCACCAATGGCCACTGTAAGGGGGTTATGGACCATCATGAGGGCAGTTGGTGCCATAAGCACCGTTGTCCCCGCCATGGCGATGACTGAGGCGGCTGAGGCTGCAATACCGTCAATCTTTACGGTAACAGTACCCTTGTAATCCATCAGCATGGCGTAAATCTGACTAGCAGCAATGCAATCACCTCCTGGAGAATTGAGCCAAATAACTATGTCACCCTCACCGGCAGTAAGCTCTGCTTTAAATGCCTTAGGGGTGACATCATCGTCAAACCATGAATCTTCGGCAATAACGCCGTCTAGATAAAGTGTTCGGACGCCAGTGTTTTCATCTCGTGCCCAGTTCCAAAACTTCTTCATTTAGGTTCCTCCGTTTCTTTAGTATTTGCGAACGCGCCTGCGTCCTGTAATTTTGTCATGGCACCGTTGATGAGGAAGAGATCGCCTCCAAGTTCAGCAGGAATTCTATCCAGATTTTCTAGTTCTCTGATATCATTGGCACTCATCCAACCGTTCTGCCTTGCAGTGGCATAACCACTCATTCGGCTAACATAGTCACCACGTAATAGGCCATCCACATTAAACTTGATAAAGACATTAGGCTTCTCACTTTCCATTAGCAGCGCTCTACACATTGACTGTTCCCAGCGGACCACCCAAGGGTCGAGGGTGTATTTTACAAACTCCAGTGATTGCTGTTCGATGTTACTAAAGGATGACTTCTCTAGATCAGCAAGCATATGAGGGGGCACTCTAAAAATACGAGCGATCTCATTGATCTGAAACTTTCTGGTTTCTAAGAACTGAGCCTGCTCCGGAGATATACCAATAGGCTGATACTTCATACCTTCTTCAAGGACAGCCACCCTGTGGGCATTGCCGCTTCCTTGATAAGCAGCATTCCAGGATTCTTTAATCTTCTGAGGGTCTTTGATGGTACCGGGGTGTTCTAGCACGCCACCAGGTGAAGCACCATTAGCAAAAAACTTAGCTCCATATTCTTCTGTAGCTATGGCAAGGCCCACAGCATTTTTCGCCATGGCTATGGGTGAATAGCCTACCAGTCCGTCAAAGCCAAGTCCGGGGATATGGAGGACATCTGATGGTGAAAGATACACTTGATTGTCTCTACCAAGAGTAGGAGCATCTTCACTACCACGCTGGTACAAATAGAAAAGCCGACCACTTGAATCGCGATCGACTGTCATTTTGTTTGGCATCAGTGGGTAGAGGGAAACAACTTCACCACGTGCATTTCTAATTATCTGAGCATAGGCATTTCCCCATAATAAAAGATGACTCATCAGCGTTTCTCTAAACGCAAAGGAAGTCATCTCAGGATTTGGTTCATCATGAAGTAATTTGTATAAAGGGTGTTTTAGGTTCTTCTCCTTGCCACCTGAATCATTGTACTTATACACATGAAGTGGTAGACCAGCTAAGGTCTCCGATAAGATTCTTACGCAGCTATACACTGCGGTCATCTGCATGGCTGTTTGTTCATTGACTGGTTTTCCAGCGCTGGTGCTTCCAAAAAAGAAGCTGTAGGGGCTGCCACCTAGAGCATCTTTAGGCTTGTCTCGAGCTTTGAATATTCCTTGCAGTATTCCCATGGACATCGACCTCCTTAAAAATGGGTATTAAGCACCTATAAATGATAGATGCTTAATACCCTTATAATTCACAATGAAAGTAGTTCATATAATAAGAAGGATGCGAATCAACTCAACTTTATGCTATGCTCATTTTACGGAACTCTCAAATTGGAATTTGTTAGTTACTTGTATTCATTCGGAACAGGAATATCAAATCTCTCGCACAATAGTTTTACATCATGCACATCATTTTCATCATGCTCATAGCCCAAATGAAATAATACTTGATTTTCAGCATCAATACATCTTACCACTTTATCACCTATTTTCCCTATACCACTAAACACCTCTGAGGGATATGCTTCTCCTTCAAAAACAATGTATCCTTGTTCGTTGAATTTAAATATATGAAGGTCAATTATCCTACCTTTAGTATCCTTCCAAACCGTGTGAGATGTGGTTGTATATGATTCTGTAACTTCAGCAAAGCCGTTTTCTTTTAATATTCCAATAAACTTTTTACTGTTACTATCTTCCACAAATAAATCAATATCATTATGAGCTCTTGTTTCCACTTCTAATAGCGCATCTACTCCCCAACCGCCATCTATCCAAATGCTAATTCCATTTTCTTCAGCATATGTTACTATCTCAATGGCATCTGTTTTATTTACCATTCAATCCCTCCGTTCAAATTACTATTTATCAGACTTTAACAAATAACCTCTATTTCGCGATTATCTACTTATCTGCAAAAAAACTCTCCTCTGTACAGAACTATTATACTATAAGGAAGATAACATTAGAAGATTAAAAGACCTCTATCGTCATAAACAGAAGTGCTAGTTTCTCCACCACAGCGGATCGCTCGGTCAAGAGCCATGATTGTAGCCACAGCACCATCAATCTTCTCTGTGGATTTCTCTTTGTCTGCTTTAATGTTTCCAGCAGGGTCAGTTCTAATGAAAATATTGTCCATCATCCAGCGGAGAACAGGATGACCCCCATGAGCTATCTTTTCTTCCAATGTCAGCTTCATCAACTCCTTAGTCGGAGGAGACATATCTTTGAAGCCCTGTCCAAAAGGGACAACGGTGAAACCTAGATTTTCTAGGTTCTGTGTCATCTGAACTGCTCCCCAGCGGTCAAAGGCAATTTCGCGGATGTTATATTTCATCCCAAGCTCCTCAATGAATGTCTCAATGAATCCGTAGTGCACCACATTACCTTCGGTAGTTAAAAGGAAGCCTTGTTTTTCCCAAACATCATAATTCACGTGATCTCGCCTAACTCTAAGATCTATGCTGTCTTCTGGTATCCAGAAGTATGGAAGAACCACATACTTGTCATCTTCATCCTGTGGAGGGAAGACAAGTACGAACGCTGTAATATCAGTGGAAGAGGAGAGGTCCAGCCCGCCATAGCAGATGCGGCCTTTAAGTGTTTCTGGATTAACAGGGAAAGCGCAGGCATCCCATTTATCCATAGGCATCCACCGGATGGCCTGCTTAACCCATTGATTTAATCGAAGCTGCCTGAAGCTGTTTTCTTCAGCAGGGTTTTGTCTCGCAGACTCGTAGGCCATCTTTACTTTGTCCATGCTGACAGTGATGCCAAGGGATGGATTTGCTTTCTTCCAGACCTTAGGATCGGACCAGTCATCCTCTAGTGCTGCGCCATAAATGACGGGGTAGAAGGTAGGATCGTTCTTTCTTCCTGCCATGATATCCAGTGCTTTTTGATGAACCTCCCAGCAGATACTGTTTTGATTATCTCCAGCAGTGGTGATTAGAAAGTACAAGGGCTGCATCCTGGCATCGCCACTACCTTTGGTCATAACATCATAGAGTTTTCGGTTAGGTTGAGTATGGAGCTCATCAAATACAACGCCATGGGTGTTGAAGCCGTGCTTATTTCCAACATCGGCAGAAAGTACTTGATAGATGCTTCCTGTGGGTTGGTAGATCAGTCTTTTCTGTGAGTCTAGAATCTTTACCCGCTTGGACAAGGCTGGGCACATACGTACCATATCAGCAGCCACATTAAAAACGATGGAAGCTTGGTTACGATCCGCAGCGCAGCCATAAACCTCAGCACGTTCTTCGTTATCTCCACAGGTTAAGAGCAGGGCAACAGCCGCCGCCAGCTCACTTTTCCCCATCTTCTTTGGTATTTCTACATAGGCAGTATTAAACTGGCGATAGCCATTTGATTTTATGGTTCCAAATAAATCACGGATGATATGCTCTTGCCAATCTATCAGTTCAAAGGGTTTTCCTGCCCAGGTTCCTTTGGTGTGGGAAAGGCATTCAATAAAACCAACTGCATAGTCCGCCATCTCCTTGCTGTAATGAGAATCCTTCGCTATGTAAGAGGTTGGTTTGTACTTCTTTAGTTTTCGGATATGCGGACACCTCCTTTAAAAAGACATAAAAAATAGACCCTAAGGTCTTCTGTAACGAGGAAAAGAGCTAAATAGCCCTATTCCGTTATGCGTTTTTCTCTTGTTGTTAATTGTATTTCTTCATCAAAACTTCAAGTGCAGCCTTTGCATTTTCATCGATGGGTTCAATGTCCCAGCCTCTATCAAAGTTTGCAATGATCTGGCCATCTCGCTTTAGCATCAGTTTTGAAATTCTACCTTCATCAATGCCGTAAGGGGAGCCTAAGTCAAAGCTTTTGATCCAGTAAGGGATGGTTCTGTTTTCGACTTCGATTTTACCTTCTCTCCACATGGTTAAAGCCCTCCTTAAATCCTAACCAAGATTGCTGGTAGAATTTGCTTTTCGCCGGTCTGCCAGTCGGTGTAGCTTGTCTTAACCCTGGTAAGTCCGTCCATCTTGCAGCCGTGCTTTTCAAATTCGGCAAGGGTTGCGATAAGCCCTGAGAAGGTGCTTGATATGGTGATGTGGTCGATTCCATAGGCTCTGCAGGCTTTAACAATGGGTTCAATGTCGTAATCCCAAATGACCTCAGAAAAGTCGATGGTGTCGTTTCCTGCTTCCTTGCTTCTTTCGTAGGCCCAGTACATGGTGCTGTTGATTCCAGACTCCTTAAAATTTGCGCCAGTTGCCTTGGCTTCCTCAAATGCCTTGATTTCTTTCATGTTCTCATCCTCCATTTAGTGTGGTTTTGTTTTGGTATTACATATATCACTCTAAATGAGAATAATAGCAAGTCATTTCTGTAGTAAAGAGCAGGTCTTCAGTTTAATCTTCAATCGCTGTGTAGCGCGGGAATTCGTAGCCTTCAGGATTGGTGAGTATCTTTTCACCGGTGTCTTTGTTAATGACCCTAATGCATCGGAGCTCGCCTTTTTCGTTGGTGCCTCCATCTGACTTCTTGATCCAAGGTTGATCCTCTAGAAAATCACTGGTGAACTTTTTAAACTCTTTATCACTGAGTTCAACTTCTCGAATCACGGTGTAATCAGAACCAATGACGCCATCTTCCTTTGCTTCTTCTGTTGCTTCTTTTAGTTCCATAAGGTTGTAGAACTTTCGACCAAATAATGCCTTCATTACTATGCCTCCTCACTGGACTTTTCATCAATTACTTTGCAGGAATCAATGCCGTAAACCACATTCAAGCTGCTGCCGTTATCCCACTGAACCATGATGGAGCCTGTGTCATCCACGCCCCACACGGTGCCTTTTGTGCCCGCTGGTGGTGCTTGCACATCATCCATCCGAAGGAGCTGAACCCTGGCGCCAGCGGGGTACTGATTGCGTAGGTGGGCCAGTCTTTCTTTACTGATCGGTTTCATTTGGAGCACCTCCTTTGAAGGCACTGCTGCCTGAAAGGTTTTGAAGAAGAATCTTTCTGTGGGTTTTGAATTCCTCTCCAATAAATCCAAGGCGGAGAAGGAAGCACCTAAATGCGTACTTTTCATTGTCGACTTCTTTTTCTTTCACAGTGATTCTCTTTTGGGTTTTCGCCATCTCACACAGCTTTGTAATGAACTGTGAGTAGGCTTTTATCTCGTCTGGATCTGGTAGTTTTGAAAACCAAGGGAAGCTGATGCGAACCTCGTCGGCTTCAATGGGAAGTGCATCCACATTCAGTGCTTTCTTGATGAGGCTCCCTTTTGCTTCTAACAGTTTGGCTAGCTTCTCTAAGTCTTCATCGGAGAGGGAGTCTTTTGGAATCTGGATGATGAGTCCAGTTTCCTCGGTCTCTGCTTCAGCAGGAGCGGGTTCATCCACCTCAGCTTCAAACCCTGCATCTTGTAGCTTTTTCATCAGCGTATTGATATTGTCCTGATCCACTTCGGTGTCAAAGGTTAGCTCTCCGTCTTTTCCGATGTGGTAGGGTCCGACCTGGTAAGCACAAGATGGAACGCCCAGGTATTTTGAGGGAACCTCTGTGATTTCACTGATGAGCTTCACCAGCTTTTTACGTTCGTTACCGGTTACGTTGTAATTGATTTTCATGGTATTGACCTCCTTGTTTTTGGCTTACTACATATATCACTCTAAGCGATGTAAATAGCAAGTGTATCTTTCGATAGTTGTGTTATTTATTTTCAGGGAGGTCGCTGTAACGGTATTCTTTGCCATCACGCAGGAGATAGACATCATCTGAAGTCTGTGCTCCAGAAATGAACCTTTGAACGATAACATCACAAAACTTCTCATCAAGCTCAATGGTGTGGCAGATCCTGTTGGTCTGATCGCAGGCAATAAGCGTACTACCAGAACCGCCAAAGGGATCGAGGACGATGCAGTTGCTAAGACTTGAATTGAGAATTGGATGGGCCACAAGAGCCACCGGCTTCATTGTTGGATGAGAGCCATTCTTCTTAGGTTTTTCAAATTCCCAGATAGTAGTTTGCTTTCTATCGGCGTACCAGTTGTGCTTGCCTTTCTTCTTCCACCCAAAGAGCACAGGTTCATGCTGCCACTGGTAAGGAGACCTACCAAGGACCAGGGATTGCTTTTTCCAGATACAGGTGCCGGAGAGGTAGAAGCCAGCTTCAGAGAATGCCTTTCTAAAATTCAGCCCTTCCGTATCTGCGTGGAAAACATAGATAGAGGAGTCCTGCGTCATCACGGCTTCCGTATTGGTAAAGGCCGCCAGTAGGAACTCATAGAATGCAGAATCACCCATATTGTCGTTTTTGATTTTTCCGGCAGAGCCTTCATAGTTCACATTGTAAGGGGGATCTGTCACCACAAGGTTTGCCAGCTTTCCATCCATAAGTAGCGTGAAGGTTTCTGCCTTTGTAGAATCACCACAGACCAGTCTATGGGGACCAAGCTTCCAGACGTCACCGAGTTTTGTCATTGCGGGTTTTTCCAGCTCTGCATCCACATCAAACTCATCATCCTGGATGCCTTCCTTCAACGAATCCTTAAACAGGTCATCAAGTTCAGAGGGATCAAAACCAGTAAGGGAGACATCAAAGTCAGCACCCTGCAGGTCAGCAATAAGAAGAGCTAGCTTATCCTTATCCCAGTCGCCAGAAACTTTGTTCATTGCAACGTTTAGTGCTTTTTCCTGTTCAGTATTCAGGTCTACCACAACGCAGTCCGCTTCCTTTTGGCCTAGATGCTGAAGTACACTAAGTCTCTGATGACCTGAAATCACGGTGTTATCATTATTCGCATTAACGACGATTAGTTCCACATAGCCAAAATTCTCAATGGAGGCTTTTAGCTTTTCAAACTCTGGATCTCCAGGCTTTAGTTCTTTTCTAGGATTGTATGCTGCCGGATTCAGATCTGACAGCTTTATTCTTTGTATATTCATATTGAATCACCCTCTTGGAGAAACTTCTCCGCCGCCTTTCTTAAGTTTAAATTGAAATCCACGTTTTCCCACGGGAAGAGTGATGAGTTAAAATGACCGTAGGTTGCTGTATCGGAGTAGATTGCATTTCTAAGGCGCAGCTTTTCAATGATAGCAGCGGGTCTCAAGTTAAAGATCTCTTTTACCAGTTCACTTAAATCCTCGTCACTGATTTTAGCTGTACCAAAGGATGTCACATTTACTGAAACTGGATTTGCTTTTCCAATGGCATAAGAAATAGCGACCTCGCATTTATCAGCAAGCCCGCTCCAAACAATATTCTTAGCAATGTACCTGGCCATATAAGCACCACTTCGGTCAACCTTTGTTGGGTCCTTTCCGCAGAGTGCGCCGCCACCATGAGAAGCCAGACCACCATAGGTGTCCACCATAATCTTTCTTCCAGTTAGCCCAGTATCAGCAGCAGGGCCGCCTTCAACAAATCTGCCGGATGGATTGATGAGGATCTCCGTTTCATCATCCAGTGGAAAGTCCTCAAAGCACTGCCAGAGCACGTTGTTTAAGATATCTGCTTTTAATTGCTTTTGGGTTTTGTCCTCGTGGTGCTGCACGGAAACCACAACAGTCTTAACGCGGATAGGTTTATCTCCATCATACTCAACGGTCACTTGTGCTTTGCCATCTGGCAAAATGCCCTTGATGATTTTTCCTTTGCGACATTCATCAATATGCTTTACGATTCTATGAGATAACAGTAAAGGTAGCGGAATCAGTTCACGGGTTTCGTTGGTAGCATAGCCATATACCGTGCCTTGATCACCAGCACCGATGGAACCGTATGGATCAATAATTCCATTTCTTGCTTCTAGTGCTGTATCTACACCAGAGGCAATATCTACACTTTGATGATGTACAAACACAAATACTGTAAATTTCCAAGGACTGTATCCCACCTCACGAAGTACATTTTTTACGATAAGGCGGATGTTAATTTTCTCGCTGCAGGTGATCTCGCCCGCCACGATGATTTTACCTTTAGTAGCCATGACCTCACAGGCCACACGTGAAGCTTTGTCCTTTCGAAGGCAAGCATCCAAAATGCTGTCAGCGATTAAATCAGAAAGCTTATCAGGATGTCCCTTGCAGACACTTTCTGCGGTTCTGTAGTTTTTACTCATATCATTATCTCCAATCTATTTTTATTTGCCCCTACGAGCAGAAAGAAGTCTCTCCATTACATCATCCTGAGGATTTGCTCCTTTGTAATCGCCAGTGCAGTTTTCTTTTACGATCTGGAATATCTCAAACCACAGACGATTGGTTTGGTTCATGTAGTTCTGACCCATGGATACATAAGGACTTTGAATGGCATTACCAGTGGTAGGGTGTTTAGCAAGAAAACCATATTCAGTAATGGCTTCTTCACACTGAATCCAACGGGCAACACTCATGGCATACCTTTCGAGGAGCTGTGGAGAAACCAGAGCAGCGCAGCCACGCTTATCCAGCCACTGCCATGTGGCTTTGTAGATTTCACCTGCCACCAGAGCCTTGCCATCTTTTTGAATGGCTTCGAGCATCTTATTTGGTTCAGGCATTTCTTGACCCTCAAGATCTGCCGTATCGGAAAACTCCATCACTGTCAGTTTCCTGCCACCGAGATTGCCTTCGGCTATTTTATCAGCCAGAGGTTTCTTTTTTGCCCCTGCACCAACACGAGCGCCACCTCTGTTCGTACCGTCTTTTGCCAATGATCACACCTCCTTTACAAAGTGGGGGCTATACCCCCGTTTGAATCTGCGTTTTTTAACACGACACCCCAGGCCGCTGTCCGGATTGAAAAGTTGTAGAGATTTTACCTCCCCCACCGGTCGCCACTCTCAGCTGTTATCTTAGAGTGACATGACTTACAAAGGGCCATTAGGTTACTGGTTTCATTACCACCGCCTTTGGAGAGAGGGAGGATGTGGTGGACTTCTTCGGCAGCTTTAATCCTTCCGTTCTTATCACACTCCTCACAAAGAGGATGGGCTTTGATGTAACGATCCCTGATGCGCTTCCAGGACCTACCGTAGCGTTTGTTGGAAGCAGGGTCTCGTTGGTACTGGTTGTAGCGTTTTGTTACCACCTTCTTATGTTCGGCACAGTATTGCTCGCTGTCTGCAAGCCGACCGCAGCCTGGGTAAGCACAAGGACGCTTAGGTTTGTATGGCATCGGTTCACCTCCTTTTGGGCATAAGAAAAGCCCTCGTGGGGTGGTCCCAAGAAGGCTTGTTTACATTGTGGCTCACTTTATATATAAGCACACATCGCAGGTATCATTCTATGTTATTTAGTATCCAACTAATCAAAGATACCGGTTTTTAATAGGATTTCTTTGTGGGGCTTACATTCTTTACAGACATAGTGTCTGTCCCTGAGATAGTTTAAGGATCTTACTTCATCACCACAGAAGCGGCAGTGGGGGAAGTAGTAGGTCATTCTTCCAGCTTTTGAGATTCTGATGTTGTCTTCTTTAGCTTCACGATAGCTCATTTTTATAAACCTCCATTTTACATATAATCACATGTGGTGGGTATCATTCTATGGTTTTAGGTATCCTAGTTTAAAATCTTACTGCAAACTTCCAAGGCAGAGTTATGCATTTTGTAGAGATGGTGGATGGTGTAGCACATATCCACTGCGATCTTTTCCCAGGTTAGAAAACAAAGGTAGCGCTTCTCAAGAAGCGTCTGGTACTCAGAGTTTTCTATGGACTTGATGATGGTCATAATTTCACGTTTAGTATCTACAAGACTAATGATGTCCTGATTGATTTCTTCCTGCAGGTCGATGATTCTGGCAATCACATCAGCCATTGTGGATGTTGAGCGGTTCGGATTCCTTGGCATTGAGCTCAAAGTCGATGTGGCTCTTGTGGCCAGTGAATTTAAAGATTCCAGTTGTTCAAACTTACTACGGATCCGATGATCAATGCGATAAGCTTTTGAGAAGTATTCTCTTGCGTTTTGTTTATTCATATCAGCCCTCCGAATATTTTAGATTTCACTCGGATTGGCGCGGATTGTCATAGGTTGTCTTAGATTTTCAGATCTGCCTTTACGGCATTGATTAGTGCAGCTTGGGTGCTGTTCTTTTCTCTTAGTGCTTTAAGAATACGGCCATCGATGGTGTCTTTGGTAATGATGTGTTGAACAACAACGGTATTTTCTGTTTGCCCCTGTCTCCATAGGCGGGCATTGGTCTGCTGGTAGAGTTCCAGGCTCCAAGTCAGGCCAAACCAAATGAGAGTGGAGCCGCCTTCTTGAAGATTCAAGCCATGTCCTGCAGAAGCGGGGTGAATTAAAGCTACTGGTAATTCACCACTGTTCCAGCTCCTAATGCTTTCAGAAGAATCAAGGCGAGAGAACTTTATTTTATTTTGCTCCAGTCTTTCAGTGATGCGCTCAAGGTCATGCCTAAACCAATAGGCAACCAGGACGGGTTTTCCATTAGCGGCTTCAATGAGATCTTCTAATGCATCAAGCTTTCTGTCATGGATCCTTATGATCTCTTGGGTATCAGAGTAGACAGCTCCATTGGCCATTTGAGACAGTTTACTTGAAAGAGAAGCAGCATTGGCTGCGGTGATATCTCCACCTGGAAGCTGAAGGACCAGGTCGCGCTTTAATTCCTCATAGCGTTTACGCTCTTGTTCTGAAAGCTTTACTGGATACTCGGAACTAATGAGTTCTGGCATCTTCAAATGGTCAGTGGATTTCATGGATATGGTAATGTCTGAAATCTGTCGGTAGATGGCATCCTCTGCAAAGGGTAGAGGTTTGTAACTAAAGATGATCTGGCCATTACGCTTATCTGGAATAAAGTAGTCGTCTCGATACTTGCCAATAAATCTTCCCAGTCGTTTACCCATATCCAGAAGCCTAAACTCAGCCCATAAATCCATGAGTCCGTTTCCAGTAGGAGTACCAGTTAAACCCACCACTCTTTTGATGTGGGGCCGGACTTTCATCAGGGCTTTAAATCTCTTAGCCTTGTGATTCTTAAAGGATGAAAGCTCGTCGATAATCACCATGTCATAGTTGAAAGGGATGCCGCTGTCTTCCACAAGCCACTGGACATTTTCTCTGTTGATGATGTAGATATCAGCTTTTTTCAAAAGTGCAGCTTTTCTTTCTGTTTCAGTACCTACAGCCACAGACCAGATTAGATGATCTAGGTGTGACCATTTCTCCAATTCTTGGGGCCACGTATCTCTTGCAACACGAAGAGGGGCAACCACCAAAACTTTATGAACCTTAAAGCTGTCAAAGAGTAAATGGCTTATGGAGGTGAGGGTCAGCACAGTTTTTCCTAACCCAAGCCCATATCAAGAAATATGGCAGCAATAGGATTGTTTTCGATGTAGGCACTTGCGTATTGCTGATAATCATGTGGTATGAACTTCATTTGGCATCACCTCCCATGTCGGATAATATTGTCTTTATTCCTGCTAGGCTATCGAGTACATAAACCTTGAATCCAAGACCCTGAAGGAGCTTATGTCTAGCCAGTTGTAAAGGTCGAGGTTTCTTTCCAGATGCTTTGACTTCAACAAAAGCAATTCTACCTCCAGGAAGAAGAATTAACCTATCTGGCATGCCATCAAAGCCAGGGCTGACAAACTTTGGTGCAATGCCGCCCATGTTCTTTACTGCGAGTACTAGCTTTTGTTCAATGGCTTTTTCATTCATAGCTCATAGATCCTTTCTACTGGATCCACAAGATCAAAGGCAGCGTAGGTAGCAGCTAGAAAGCTTGTGATCGGCCGTCCTTTATGTTTCCAGATGGATTTCCCATTGTAGCTGACGCCGTAATGGTTCTGGTTAAATCTGCTTTGCTGAATGTTGACCCAGGTGTCTTGGTATTTAAGACTAAACCCACCATAGCGGTTTTCTTTCCATTTACGGTTTGGAAAGTTACTTCTTCGTTTTGCCCGATTTTTCATGAGACGCTCTCGCTCTTTAGAAGCAAGGACATCGCCTTCCATGATGCCGGCACATATGCAGCCGACCTTAATGTCTTCAAAATACTCATCATGATGCATCACATGAATGAACCTGACTCTAGTGCAACCACAAAGTTCACAGGTATAAAGGTCATCGCTGGAGTTTTCATCTTCAATATCAATCACATCATCACAATACCAACCGTCCAGTGGGGCATTCCATTTTTTCAGTTGCCTTTGACACCTAGCAATATATGCAGAGTTGACTTCTTTATTTTTCATTTCATTGACCTCCTTAGTTAAGCTGTTCCTATAACCCAGAAATCCCTTACGCGCGCAAATGTGCGTATTTCGAGTCTTACTGGTATTATTTTTATATTTCTAATTAGATAAAGATATTAGGAACACAGGAACAAAACTTATGTGGGGGCCTAGCGGCGGCCCCTTTGGGGTGTTCCTGAAAGTGTTCCTATCCTGGTATTCCAGGAACAAAATCTGTTCCAGGAACAGTTCCTAGAATTAGCTGTTTCCAGGAACAGACCTGGGAACAGACTTAGGAACAAACATATACTGTGGTCCATAAAGGGTGGTTCTATCTTTTTTCGGTAGACGTTCCCAGTCCAGTTTTATGAGAATTGCAGAGAGTTCGTTGGAGTCGGTGCGCTTAAGATTTGACCGATCCTTACCAAAACACTCACACCAGATTTCCATATTGCAGACGCTTTGTCGCTTGTTGGTGCCAGTGCGGCCAATACCACCGAGCTGAACGCCACTTAGGAAGTTTCTTCTTTCAAAGAGATCCATTTGTTCCCAATCATCCGGGAGAAGGGTATCAAGGTATTCTCTTACTAAGCCTTCACGCTCATCGGACTCCAGGGCTTCACGCTGTTCAGCCTTGGCCAGCTGCTCCATGGAGGAGTCTAGATAGAGCTTTTCGCCAGCCTTGACGTATACCAGGGCCTCAGCCCATATCTGCTGGATCTCTTCAGTGGTAATCTGCCATGAATGTTTACTGCCACCACCGGGAGTCTTCACAGGCCAGAAACGACGATTGCCTGTTGTGTCTCTAAGGTAGCCGGACTCTGCGTTGGTGGTACCGAAGAAGATGCACTGACGCTGGTGAGGGGTTGCGCGTTTTCCAAAAGCCGCACGATAGATATCATTTTGCCTTGAGAGGAAAGAACGCAGGGTTTCCACTTCAGCTTTTCTAAGACCTGCCAGTTCACCAATTTCAAGTATCCAGTAGCCCTGCAATTTCTCTGCAGCGGTTTTGTCTTTTGTATCTCCAAGGTTTAAGCTGTCGGAGAACCATTCGCCAGCGAGCTTTGAGATTAGCGTACTTTTACCGACGCCTTGTGGTCCGTTTAAGACGAGCATGGAGTCAAATTTACACCCAGGATTTTGAACACGACTGATAGCCGCGCACAGGGTTTTTCTTGTAACAGCACGGACGTACTTATTGTCATCAGCGCCGAGATAATCAATGAGCAAGGTATCTAGTCTTGGTACTTTGTCCCATTCCGGTAAAGAGTTCAGGTATTCTCGAATGGGGTGGTAGGACCTGTCGTCAGTAACTTTGGCAACAGCAATTTGATAGTTCCTTTGAGAGAAGGTCCCGTAGTTGGAGTCAATATAGCTAATAAGCTGGGCATCATCAGCGTCCCGCCAATATTTTGAAGGGTGGTTCCAAGGAACGCTACCTTTGATCTCCATACCATCAAGCTGCTGATTAAATACCAACGCTTGTAGATTAGGATCATTCTGTAGAATTAGCGTGATGTTGTGCAGATTGTTTTTTAGAACAGTAGAGCGAGGTTCATATTCCAACCTTTTCTGCCAATCTGTATCCTCATCATCAAAATCATCCATAGCACGGGCTTGCCTTTCTTGAACCAAGAGAAGCTTTACCTGTTCATCCTTTGAGGCAAATTCTGTCATGGCCTTGTAGGAAGGAAGCTTTGTTATAGGTGTTTCTTCTGGATGCTTATCATCAAGGTTTCTAAAATGGTGGAGCCTTACCAGGTCAAAGGCATTGAGGAGCTTTCCGCATAATGGATCCGTGGCATGATGGGAGTAGACAAACTTGTCATCATGAACCACCACACCTGCAGCGCTATCAGCGGGGATGTAGTCATATCGTCCCGGCATAGCTGAAGGCTCATAAACATCAGATAGAAAAGCTGATATGGCATCTGTGATGCTATAGGTCCTACAGAAAGCCCCAACAATTCCCGGTTTAGAAAGTGGATCAGCTTGTTCAGCGATACTTTGTTTTTCAACTTCTGACTGACGAGAGGACACTGGCCAAGTAGATGCATCCTGCCAATCATCATAGTTAGCTAAATAATCGTCTGGGTTTAAGAGATCCCCATCTTTTTCTTTGTACAGAAATTCTCCGTTTTGCGATGTGGAGGGCCAGTACATTAATCGATGGGGTTCATAGGTGCTGTCATCAAAGAGATCAATGCCGATTTCCTTGGCCACCATTCTTGCCACAGCGGGATACTCAGCCTCACTCACTTCACGAGAGAGTGGAATAACAAGTCTGATTCGAGGATATTCCGGCGTGTGCTTATGGGTAGAATATGCGCAGCACTTATATGGAAGATGGGCGATGGAGTCATCCCATATACCAGGCTTGCCATAATCCATATCAAGGAGGATCATGGAGCGGCACAGTACGTTTCCCTTTTTACGACGACCATCCCGTAGGTGGCCAGCCACATAACCACCGACGTCTTTGACGGAAGCTTGCTGGTCTTTAGACATTTTTCTGTATTCTTCTATGGTTTCAGTAGTACGAATGGTGGAGCTAACTCTGGTGCAAAAGTCCTCCCAAGAGATCTCGTTGTTTTTCCACTTTTTATCCATACGACTGTTACCGTAAGAAATCTTCATTTACAAAACCTCCTTACACTGAGATGAAAAGTAGCGAATTGGGTAGTTCTTACGTTTTGCCCAGTTTATCTCTGCTCTCATGCCGGAGGAAATGTGACTCCCAAACACCCAAACCTCGGAGCACTTTGACATCAGTACATTTCCAAAGAACAAACCAAGTTCTCGTTCATCAGGATCACTGTCATCAAGAAACTGAGTAAAAAGTAGATGCGGAGCGATAGGGATGTACCCCATCGCAACCGCGAACCTACTATATCGTCTGGCAGAGTCGGTGTTTCTTTCAATATCTCCGGAGTAGGGTGAGCAGATATAGACAAGTGGACGAAAAGTTCTTGCAGCTTTTTCTCTTTGTTCAATTTTAGTTAAGGCATCATAAGCTGTGGGATCGTAGTAACCTTCAGCGTTGAATTTATCGATTCCCATAACATCAGCCTTGCCTTTCATTTAATATTGATTTGCTGCACTCAGGACAGAAGATCGAAGTTCCATAAAGGTCGCTTTCTCCATCACTAAATAATTCTGAGATGTCCACACAGATTTCAACACCGCAATCTGGGCAGGTGGTAAAGACATTGTCATCATGGATTTCTACCTTGATTTCCAATGTGTCGTTGATTGATTCTTTTACATAAAACATATTCATTACCTCCATTTCTTGAAGGCTTAAGTGCCTTCTACTGTTCACAGGACAGAAACCTCCCCTGTGAGTAGTAAAAGGACTAATCTTTTTTATAGAAATTCGTTTCATAACCATCAGCCCTCATTAAGAGCCCCTTTGCCCAAGGTGGGGTATGGCTCATTTGATTACAGATAGACTCAATCGATGTTTCCATACCAGCTTCGATGACAATTTCATCGTGCACATGAATGACGATGTTGTAGTCCTTGAGCGATTGCATGGAATAACACAGAAGATCACGACTGGTTGCCTGGACAATATTCTCAACAAACTTTGGACCATAGCTATCAATGCGTTCCCATTTTTTTGTGCCACCAACGCCTTCATAGGTGATGCAGTCTGAACCAAACATATTTGTTCCAATGCGAGGTTTTACATAGGAGAGTCTTCTTCCAGAAGGGAGGGTGATAAAGAGCATCCCACTTTGGGAAGAAAAGCGGATACCATGTGTTTCAGTAACAGTCCGTTCTCTAACCGCTTTCATGGCAGCCTTATCTACGTCCCACCAAAGCCTAACTATATTTGGGTTGGTAGTACGCCAAGCAGTAACCAGAGGTTGTAGCTCATCTTCATTAAGACCCATCTCCAGAGCACCCATGGCTTTAAGAGCACCAACGGACCCGCCATATCCGAGGGCCAGTTCTGCGATCTTACCTTTTTGCCTTAAGTGGCCATTAACTCCATGTTTTTCAACAGGAACACCAAACATCTGAGAAGCAGAAGCACAGTAGATATCACCACCAGACTCGAAAACTTGCTGACGCCATTTTTCACCAGCAAGCCAAGCGATAACCCGGGCTTCAATAGCAGAGAAGTCTGCGACGATGAATTTGTGACCAGCAGTAGGAATAAAGGCAGTGCGGATGAGTTCAGAAAGAACCTCGGGTATTGGATCATAAAGCATTTCTAAAGCTTCAAAATCGCCGCAGCGAACAAGAGCTCGTGCTTGTTCTAAATCAGGTAGATGGTTTTGCGGAAGATTCTGAAGCTGAATAATTCTTCCTGCCCATCGTCCCGTTCGATTAGCACCATAGAACTGGAACATACCTCGAGCACGGCCATCTGCACACACAGCGTTTTCCATAGCAGAGTATTTTTTGATTGAAGACTTGGCCAGTGATTGTCTTAGCTCCAATACTTCTTTAAGATCAGGAGGAGCTGTTTCAAGGAGTTCTGAGACTACTTTTTTACCTAATGAGTCTGTTTCAAGTCCCTGGTCCGACAACCAGTTCTTCATCTGTGCTACGGAGTTAGGGTTATCAAGATCCGTTAGTCTTTTCATTTTCTGGAGCAGCTCTGAACGAGAGCGGGTATCCATCTTTATTGCTTCGTTTACAAAAGGCATATCCAAAGAAACACCACGATCATTGATCTCCTGGTCAAGGTGGTATTCGCTCCATACTTCTTCAGATACGGGGAATTTTGATAGTTTTTCTTGAATGGCTATTTCAGCTTCGACATCGCGAAGGTTGTAGGACTTAAATTCAGACCATTTATCAGGAGCATGGATTGGTAGATTTCTCGACCGACCACCATTTGTAGCTGTTGGATTACAGGGTTTACAAAAGTATCTGATCAGGTCTTTCCCTTCAGATAGTTTTTGCTTTTCAAGTCCAAGGACAGCGCCACTACCTTCAAGAGACAGGGGTAAACCCATATATGCAGACCAGACCATGGTGCATCGCCAGGATTTTGGGCTGAGGTATTGGCCACTGGGCAAGCCTAGCCACTTAGACAAACAAATTCTTTCGAACTGGGCATTAAAAGCCCACTTAGTAATGGATGGATCAATGAGGGCTGATTGTATTTCTTCAGGAAGTTTTTGACCACTGGCAAGGTCGATCACCTCGATATCGCCACCATCTATGGAGTATCCAAAAAGCAGGATCTCAAAGTCAGATGATTCTATATAGCGGTAGACCCCGCTTTTGGCGAGGTCTACACTACTATAGCTTTCGATATCGATGCTTATTGTCCTCAAGAGAGGAAATCCTCATCAAGGTCAGTGGCGAAATCGTCCTCAGCCCTGGACTTTCCACCAAGAGGCTCACCGTCTCTGATTTTCTGGAGGTTGTTTAGACCGCAGGCGATTCCTCTGTTTCCGTTGCTGTTAAAGGCATAGAAGTTGATGCTTGCCCTACCATATACTCCACTGTAAACCTCGGAGCGAGTAAGGATAACATTTCTGTCAGCATCTACAATGCCTGGAGCAGTAGCAGAGTTTGCATTGATGAAGTAGGCATTAGCATAGGCTGGATCGTCTGGCCTTTCCAAATCTCCGTCTCTAAGGGGTGTCTTGATGCTGGTAAGAGGTGGGATGGACTTACCGTTGCCTTTGAGCTTTGCTTCACCTTCGTGGTAAGCAGCCACAATGGCAGCTTTGACTTTAGCTACAGTGGCAGTATCTGATTTTGGAATGATGAGAGACACCGAGAATTTTGGGGTACCACCGTTGATGGACTTTGCTTCCCAGACATTGGCGTAAGACCAGCGAGTGTCAGGACCTGTGATAACTTTCATGGGGTTGCTGTTTGATTTGTTTGCATTATTGGACATATGATTTTCCTCCTTAAATTTCATTAAAATCGTGTTGTGCTGTATTAATTGGCGGACGTTTGTCACTCTTTGGAACTAGTGTAGGTTTCCCTTGAGGCTTTGCAATGTAGCTTCCTAGAACTTCCTCGAATCGCTTTTTACCGATAAGAGAGGTCATGGCAGTAATGCCAAGAAGCTTTTGTTCAAATGGATCAAAGCCTTCTGCACTGACGGCTTTAGCAACCGCAGTTTCATCGGTGTATCTTCGATTGGAGCGTCCTTCGACCAGCTTCCATCCGTTCCACTGCTTACCGCTGACTGCTGATTGCAGTGCGTAATCTTTGATATCTGATGCCCAAGAGATTAGACCATCGATTTTACTTAGGATGTCTTCAACCTCGTAATCATCCAGTAGAGGGGGCATCTTGAAGTCGTATTTGGCCAACTCCATGTTGTGCTCAGCTCTAGTGCGGCATTCGTGCTTTGCTTTGCAAAAGCCACACCACTCACCACACTTGAAGTCTCCTTCACCGGCAAAGGCAAGCGCTGCTGTTGGCTTAAGAATCTCATTAGCCCACTGGTATAAAGATTCTTTGGTAACCGTGTGGGTAGAAATGTTGTTTCTACGAGGTTGGTAGATGGTCATTGAAACAGTATCAATGTCATAAATCCCATCGAAGATTTCTAAAGCACCAAGCGCATAGAGCTTCATCTGGGGATTGTCTTCTGCTTCGACTAAAATTCCCTGTCCATGCTTGTAGTCACATACGTGGATCTCCGAATCAGCTATGATCAAGCAATCTCCGGTCCCGAAGCCGCCTTCAACGTACTTAGAGAAGTTCAGCCTTTGCTCTATAAGAACAACCGGGTCTGCGCATTTTTCTTTTGCAGCTTCTACCAGCTCTAGAATGTAAGCTGCATAGCCATTCGCACATTCTTCCATTTCTTCACAGTAGTAGGTGAGATTCTCTGTTGGATCCTTGCCTGGGAGTCCAAGAGCAACTTTTAATTTGTACTCACATAGGGTATGAGCATCGGTGCCTTCAGCAGCGTAGCTACTTCCTTTGTCCTCATAAGACTCACTGAGCCGGACAGAGGGAGGACAGTTTAACCACCTATGAGATGAAGAGGCTGAAAGAAGTGCATGCTTACCCATTTCCTAATACCTCGGCTTCTGCTAGAAGTGCTGGGTAATCGGAAGCATTAATTTCTGATAGCTTATCAGCTCCATACTTTTGAAGTAGCTCCCGAATTTTTGCTGTGTGGCCATCTCGACTTTTTTCAGCCAGAACCGCTCTAACTTCTTCCAGTGTTATGACCTTTTCTTCTGGTGCAGGTGTTTCTGGTTTAGTTGGTCTTGGTTCATCGTTACTACTGAACATGCTGGAAAGAGACTGAGATATGCCTATCAGCGTTTCACCACATTGGTTCAGCTCTTTAACTAATAGAGAGAGTTCACTCATTTTGCCCATCTGGTTTTCCTCCTTTTTCTTTCTCTTGCTGCGATAGCGTTGTAAGCTTCTTAGCAAGGCGCTTTGACACTACGCTGATGGCGGTAAGAACATCGGCCAGCTCTTCATCCATTTCAGGATCCCGACTCTGAGTATCAGTTTGGTTTGCTTGATTCTGCATTGTTTAACCTCCGTTCCGAGGGCTGTTTTGTTCCCCTCAACCTTCACAGGACAAAAGTGAGAAGTTTGAGTAATTACTTTGAAAAATAGTTTTTATGATGCCCTCTGACATCCACAGGACACCAGAGGGCGTTTTGAGTAATGAATTACATCCAGTCTTTCAGGACTTCTCTTAGTTGGGAGAAAAGTTTGAGTTTGCGATTATTGACTGTCTTTTGAGCGCAACCAATGCACATAGCAATTTCTCGTTCGGTTTTTCCTATGCTAAAGAGCTCAGCAATACGGCGATTCTCCGGATCTAGTTCATCCAGGGCAGCGAATAATTCCTCAAGAAGTAGCTTGTCTTCCACAAGTTCATCAATGTTTATTGAATCTGGTACATCGAAACCATCAGCACTGAACTTGTCCAATGACAGAACACCGCCTGTCCGATCAATTAGCGGTAAACCTTTTTCAGCACGTTCCAGATCACATTCACGACAATTTCGAGTACATCTCTTTGTGCCGCCTTTACCATTACTGATGATGCAGCGTTTCTCGCGTTCTTGGCGTTTTTTCTCTGCCCACAGGGGCTGCTTGTAAGCGCGATACACTTCCTCTGTGACTTCAACAACTTGATCTTCAATGGTTAGATGCCATGCTCCATCGTAGAAGTCTTTGTTCTTTGGTTGACTTTGGTTTTCGTTGATTGACATATAAATAGCCCTCCTTCGGCTTAAAACCGAGATGGAGAGCTCATATGCCATAGCTAATAAGCCACAAGGCAGACTGGTACCGTAGTCAGGAGTTATCTCCATCTCAAACTGGCACCAGCACTTCCAAGTGGCTGGAGCATGCGTATTTAGTTTTTCATCACTTAACACTTGGAAGATGCCTGTACATGGCTGTTAAATGATGTTTTGTTGTAACTATGTACTAATCATAATTGAGTGAAATATGTTTTTAAACGAAGTGGGACTTCCTGAAATCGGGGCAAAATAATCAACCGTTACACCAACAAAGATGTAACGGTATTGATAAGGCTGAAAAAGTAACAGGAAGTGGGACTTCACTTTTTTCAAAATTATTTTTAAATTATTTTTGTTCCTTGATAAATTCAATAAATAAGTTTGGTATTTGAATACCAAAATAAAATAATGATTGACACGGTTCGTTGGGGGTGCTATATTTTATTTAGAGTAGTATTTGGAGATTTATCTGAGGAGGTCATTAATATGCGTAACGACAAGCGAATGAACCAAATTTGGACTCGCTATAATGCATTAAGAGGATATACAGTTCTATCTGAGCTACCTGTTGCGCTCTTCCTTTTAAAGAAGACAAAAGAGGAGTTTGTGACTACCTCTAAAAAGCATAGTGAACTAAAAGCTTATGAAATCATGCTTTCAATAGCAGATAGCCATGATATGAAGAACCCTTTTCAAGATTCAAAGGCTTTTTATAGTGCCTTTTTGGCTATGGATGATGAAGATATGGATTGGGAAGAAGCTCTTGCATCTGCTGATCCAAAAGAGATGTTTTATATACCAAGCGTTTTGATTGATGAGTTTGAAAAACATTTCAAGCCAACTACTAAATTGGTGTTGATTCCTGAAGCTGAAAAATTCACACCCAACCTTTCCGAGTTGGTGAATAATCATTCTGATTGCGAATTTGTAATAACAACTATGAACAGCGTTAGTAAAGCGCTTCTTGATGAAATGTTTAAGGGATATTCCAATGTAGTTGTGGAGCAGACAAGCATATATGATTATGAATTTACATCAAGGAAATTCGATCTAATCTTAGCTGTACCAATTTTTGGAGCTAGGGAACGCGCTGAAGACGATGGAGAGTTTATCTGCAGAGAGTATGAAATGATTGCTGTTGAGAACTTGCTTCTGCACTTAAACAGTTCTGGTGAACTTGTAATAATACTTCCTGCAAGAATAACTTTTGCATCTGGAACGGTAAAAGACTTAAGAGAGTTTATCCAAGGCATGTATAAGTTAGAAGAAATTGCTGAATTGCCAGCAGGAATATTTACGGCTACAGCCATAAAGACCTATATGTTTACAATTACAACTGGAAGAACCGAAGATGTAATGATTAAAAGATATGATTCTGCTAGAAAAAATACCAAACGAGACGGAATCAATGAACTGGTTCTTACTGAAGATACCTTTGTGATGTTAGATGAGTTAATGGAAATGGGATATTGGAATGTTGATCATTTCTTTGCCATGGTAGACGCAGATTGGCAGCGTTATCAAGACTCAAACATTAAAAAGGAAGAGCTGGGCAACATTGCTGAAGTTTTTAGAGGAAAAGCGGTCAACAAAAAAGACCCCAACGGAAGCATTGGAGTCGTTAATATATCAAACCTAAAGGATTTTGAAATTGATTATGATGGCCTAGATCATATTGAAGAGGAAGAGAGAAAAGTAGCAAATTATGTACTCAAAGATGGGGATCTCTTATTACCTGCCCGAGGGACGACTATAAGAATAGCAGTTTTCGAAGAACAAAATTACCCGTGTATAGCGTCGTCTAACATTATTGTAATTAGACCAAATGACAAACTACTTCTAGGAATATATTTGAAAGTGTTCTTGGATAGCCCAATGGGAAACAAAGTCTTAGCCGGAAAGCAACAAGGGACAGTCGTCATTAACACCAGCTATAAAGACTTGAAGACATTAGAAGTTCCTCTACTGAGAATTGATGAGCAAAAAGTAATAGCTGATGAATACAAATTAGAATATACAAAGTATGCTGAAACTGTTCGTCTTGCTGAAGATAGATGGCGTGAAGTTGAAGAACGTCTACAAAATAGTATTTTTAAAGTTAAACAATAAAGAGTCCTATTATAAGGAACTGTGAAGGTATGAACATTAAATTATTTGCGATGGCTACACGTCCGAAAGGCAAAAGTCTTGCAACTTGGAGGAGATAACATGATTGGAGCTATTATAGGCGACATTGTCGGTTCTAGATTTGAATGGGATAATCATCGCTCAAAAGATTTTGATTTATTAACTTATAAATGTTTTTTCACAGACGATACTGTGATGTCCTTAGCTATTTGTGATGCACTAATGGCCTGCAAGAGTGATTACAGCGATTTAAGTGAACACGCTGTTAGGTGTATGCAGACAGTCGGACGTCCTTATCCGAATTGTGGTTATGGAGGAATGTTTAATAAATGGATTTATAGCGATTCACCTGAACCATATAACAGTTATGGGAACGGGGCTGCGATGAGGGTTAGTGGCTGTGGTTTTGTTGGGAACTCCATTGATGAAGTTAAAATGCTTTCTCATGAAGTAACAGCGGTCACACACAATCATCCAGAAGGTATAAAAGGTGCAGAAGCCACAGCAGTTGCAGTGTTTTTGGCTCGTAGCGGAAGAAATATCTTGGAGATTCGTGACTACATAGATAAGCACTACTATCCAATAAATTTCACTCTTGATGAAATTCGAGACACTTATAAATTCAATGAGACTTGTCAGGAAACTGTACCACAAGCTCTTGTGGCATTTTTTGAATCAACAAGTTTCGAAGATGCAATTCGTAATGCAATCTCGATTGGAGGAGATAGTGACACGCTGGCTGCGATTACTGGTGGTATCGCAGAAGCCTACTACGGAGTCCCAACTCATATTAGGAAGCATGCACTGACATATCTTGATGAACGACTTCTTAATATATTATTAGAATTTGAAAATAGATATCCTTCAAAATTGGAAAAGATACAGTCTTCAGGAAGCGTAAGCTTTAAAGAAGAAGCTGTTAAAACAGAAAAAAGAATCGGGGGTAGAGGAGTAATGATGCAATCTGCAATGGATGCAGCTGATGAAGCGCTTAAGAAAAGTTCTTCACAGCCAGAAGAGACATCAAGCCAGAAACTGTTTTCTCATCTTTTTGAAGCTTGTAATATTTTACGCGGTCCAATCAATCAGGACGAGTACAAGAGTTATGTAACACCGATCCTTTTCTTCAAGCGTTTATCGGATGTTTACGATGAGGAAACGCAAGCCGCATTAGAATTATCAGGTGGCGATGAAGAATTCGCAAGTTTCCCTGAGAATCATCGTTTTGTAATTCCAGATGGGTGTCATTGGGATGATGTTCGTGCAGTAAGTGAGAATGTTGGAGTCGCAATAGCTAACTCTATGAACGGAATTGAACGCGCCAATCCTGATACGCTCTATGGTGTTTTTTCTAGTTTTGATGATGCAAATTGGACAGATAAAAACAAACTATCTGATGAGCGCTTGAAAGATCTTGTTGAGCACATGTCAAAAATTAGAGTAGGTAACGAAAACTACTCATCTGATGTAATGGGAGACAGCTACGAATATTTAATTAAAAAATTCGCTGACCTTTCAAAAAAAAATGCGGGAGAGTTCTATACGCCGCGCTCAGTTGTAAAGTTAATGGTCAAATTGCTTGATCCGAAGCCAGGAGAAAGTGTATATGATCCAGCTTGTGGAACTGGCGGAATGCTAATTGAAGCGATACGTAATATGCATGATGATAAAAGCACTTATGGTAAAATTTATGGTCAAGAGAAAAATTTAGCAACATCAGCTATTGCGAGAATGAATCTGTTTCTACATGGAGCAAGGGATTTTAAAATTAAGCAAGGAGATACTTTGAAATCGCCACTATTTTTAAATAGAGGGCAACTACAGACATTCGATTGCGTAATAGCAAATCCACCTTTTTCTTTAAAGAAGTGGGGTGCAGATCAATTTTCATCAGACATTTATGGTCGGAATATGTGGGGTAATCCTTCCGATTCTAGCGCAGATTTTGCTTGGCTTCAGCATATGGTTACGTCTATGGATAAAAAAAATGGACGATGTGCTGTTGTTCTTCCACAGGGAGTCCTCTTTCATGAAGGCAAAGAAGGTGAAATTCGAAAGCAACTAATAGAGTCTGACAAATTAGAATGCGTCATAACTTTAGTCGGTGGCTTATTCTATAGTACGAATGTATCTGCATGTATTCTAGTATTAAACAATAATAAATTAACAGAACATAAAGGGAAAATCTGTCTAATTGACGCATCAAAAATTTTCACTGCTCAAAGAGCACAAAATATAATGACGGAGAAAGATGTTGAGGAAACTTACAACCTCTTTGAACGCTACCAATCAGTTGTTGAAAAATCTAAGATAGTATCTATTGAAGATATTAAGGCAAAAGATTTTACGCTTTCTGTGAGTAGTTATATTGAAAGAGAACCAATGGATATGGTTTGCCCTAAGGAAGTAAAAAAGACATTTTTTGCTGCTCTCGAAGATACAATTGCAGCAGAAGAAAACCTGAAATTGTTACTATCAGAAGGGGGATATATTAGTGAGCAATAGAATTACGCTAGACGAGTTAAAATCATATTTATGGAATTCAGCAGTATTTTTGCGAACGCATATTGATGCTGGTTCTTATAAGCAATATATTTTTCCGCTAATGTTTTTTAAAAGAATTTGTGATGTATATGATGAGGAATGTGAAGAAATCCTTGAAAAATATGATGGGGATGAGGAAGCTCTTGAATGGGAAGAAAATCATAGATTCATTGTACCAAAAGGTTATCATTGGAAAGATGTTCGCAAAGTATCAGAGAATGTTGGCGTAGAAATTGTAAATGCTTTTAGAGCTATTGAAAAGGCAAATCCTGAAAAATTACAAGGCGTGTTTGGTGATGGTGCGTGGACTAATAAGAATAGATTACCTGATAAATTATTAAAAGATCTAATTGAGCATTTTTCTTCAAAGACGCTCAGTATGAAAAATTGTCCTGAGGATGAACTAGGGCAAGGCTATGAATACTTGATTAAAAAATTTGCAGACGATAGTGGGCACACTGCGCAAGAGTTTTATACAAATCGGACTGTTGTTCACTTGATGACTGAAATGCTTAAACCACAATCAGGCGAAAGTATATACGATCCTACATGTGGGAGCGCAGGTATGCTGATTTCTGCTATAGCTTATTTGAAGCAACAAAATCTTGAGTGGAGAAATGTAAAAGTATATGGGCAAGAGATCAACGCTCTTACATCAGCAATTGGAAGGATGAATTTATTTCTGCATGGCGTAAAAGACTTTCATATTGTTAATGACGATACTTTGAAAAAACCTGCATTTGTAAAGCGCGGTGAGTTAATGCAGTTCGATCTGGTCTTAGCAAATCCACCATATTCCATAAAGCAATGGGATAGAGACGCGTTTTCAGCCGATAAATATGGTCGAAATTTTCTAGGTACGCCACCCCAAGGAAGAGCGGACTATGCATTTTTTCAGCACATTTTGAAGAGTCTGGATCCCAAAACAGGAAGATGCGCCATTTTATTCCCTCATGGCATATTGTTTAGAGATGAAGAAAAAGAAATGCGTGAAAATCTTGTAAGAAATGATTTAGTTGAATGCGTCATTGGGATTGGGAAAAATCTGTTTTTCAATTCTCCAATGGAGGCATGTATTATAATATGTCGAATGAAGAAACCAAATTCTCGTAAAGGACAGGTATTATTTATTAATGCAAAAAATGAAGTGACTCGGAAAAATTCAGAGAGTTATTTGGAAGAAGATCATATACAGAAGATAGCACAAACTTACACAGAATTTAAAGTTCAAGATGGGTTTTCATCGATTGCAACACTAGAACAGATTATCCAATATGGTAGTAAACTGAGCATCCCTCTTTATGTAAGTGGATCTAATGGTGTTGAAGATGAAGAAACTTTATATACTTTAGAAGAAGCCCTAGATGAATGGCTTGGGAGTAGTGATAATTTTAGAGAATCTTATGAGACGATAAAATACATGGTGTTAGAGAATGGAGGTGATATATCTTGATAAAATATAAACTTGGAGATGTAGTAAAGGTTATATCCGAGCGTGTGGATAATCCGGCAAGTTCTGGATATGAAAAATTTGTAGGTCTTGAGCATTATGTATCTGGTGAAATTGAGATTAAGCAGTTTGGTGATACTAGCAAATTAAAATCTGCTATGAAAGTCTTCAAATCAGGGGATATTTTAATCGCCAGACGTAATGTATATTTAAAAAGGGCATCTATTGTAAGGTTTGACGGAATAACTTCAGGTGATTCCATTATTTTGCGCATTGAGGATAGGCTTTTAAGAAGCCTTATACCATTCGTTTTAAATACGGATGATTTCTGGGGATATGCTGAGAAATTTTCTGATGGGACGATGTCTAAAAGATTATCCCCTAAAGTACTATTGGAGTACGAGTTTATGCTACCCCAAATTGATAAACAAGAAAAGTTTTCGGAACTTTTATGGGCTGCTAATGATACAAAAGAAAAATACAAAAGATTAATATCTCTAACAGATGAGCTTGTTAAGGCACAGTTTACTGAGGTGTTTGGTGAACTTGGAAAGGATGAATATGGTTGGGGATTGACAACACTAGGACATTGCTGCGAACTTAATCCGAAGCGGCCACGAGATATTTTAGACGATACACTAGTTTCTTTTGTGGCAATGCCATCGGTATCTGAAAACGGTGATATTGATACATCCATATTAAAGACGTATGGCGAAGTAAGAAAAGGATTTACTTATTTTGCAGAAAATGATGTTCTATTTGCTAAGATAACCCCTTGTATGGAAAATGGGAAAGGTGCAATAGCAACCGGACTAAGCAGTGGGATTGGTGCCGGATCTACTGAGTTTCATGTATTGCGGCCTTTGAAAGGAATATCAAATCCTTTTTGGCTATACATCATTACAATGTTTGAATCTTTTAGAACTAATGCACGGAAAGTTATGACTGGTTCAGGAGGACAGCTTAGGGTTCCCATAGGGTATTTATCAGAATTTCCAATTTCGTTACCGCCAATTGAGCTCCAGAATCAATTTGCTGACTTTGTCAAACAAACGAACAAATCAAAAGTCGACTTACAACAAAATCTTGCTAATCTCGAAATAACAATTAAGGCTCTGATGGCTAAGAACCTTGGTTAATAAGATTGAGACATCGTCTATAAGTGGAATATTGATTTACATTAACATCTAAATGCTATTTAAGATAGGGGGAAGATCGATGTTTAACGAAGATAATACAATAGAGCAAATGGCACTTAAATCACTACAGGACAATGGCTGGAAGTACATACCCGCGGAAGAACTACCACGAAATTATTCAGATGTGATGGTAGAATCCATGGTGAAAGATGCGTTGATACGTCTCAATCCAGAGATTGCAGAAGAACCATCTAGAGCAGATGAAGTAATCTACAAGTTGCGCACAGTTATTTTGACAGTACAACCACACAATCTGATAACGCAGAATGAATTGTTTAAAAAATTAGTGTTTGAGGAGAATTCATATCCGTTTGGCAAAGATGGACGTATGATACCTATAAGATTCTTTGGAACGATGACCAAAGAAAATTTAGCGCTGAACGAATATGTTGTGACAAACCAGTGGGTATATCCTCAAAAGGAGAATGGCAAGAGACTTGATGTAGTTCTTCTTATTAATGGATTCCCCGTTGTAATCGGTGAGTTTAAGACACCAGTGCGTAATGCAATAACATGGCTTGATGCTGCAGGCGATATAGCTGCATATGAAAAAAGCATACCAGGAATGTTTGTGACAAACATATTTAACTTTGCCACAGAAGGTAAATGTTTTAGATATGGATCAGTATCTATGCCTATTGGAATGTGGGGGCCTTGGCATACGCCAGATCATAAAAGTGAAGGAAGCCTCGCTGATGTAAAAATTAGTATTGCTGATATGATTACACCTGAAAAAATAATGGATATATTTCAGTTTTTTACGGTCTTTGCAACTGATAAAAAATATCGTAAGTATAAAGTGATTTGTCGTTACCAGCAGTATGAAGGTGCAAATTTAATTGTTGATCGTGTTAAAGCAGGGTACCCAAAGCAAGGGCTTATATGGCATTTTCAAGGGTCAGGTAAGTCACTACTAATGGTTTTTGCAGCACAGAAGTTAAGAATGATCCCTGAATTAAACAATCCAACGGTTGTGATCGTTGACGACAGAATAGATCTTGAGACGCAGATTACTGCTACGTTTAATGCATCAGATATTCCTAATCTTATAAGCCTTTCTTCAAAAGAAGACTTGGAAACTTTTTTCTTAGGTGATCAAAGAAAAATAGCGATTACAACAATCTTCAAGTTTGGTGATGTTGAAAAAGAGTTAAATCGTAGAGACAACATTATTCTTATGGTTGACGAAGCTCACAGAACCCAGGAAGGTGATTTGGGTAGTAAAATGCGGTTGGCATTACCTAATGCTTTTTTCTTTGGCCTTACAGGTACTCCAATAAATCGCGTTGATAGAAATACTTTTAACACATTTGGTGCGGTTGAAGATAAGAGTGGATACATGAGCAAGTATTCTTTCTCAGATTCTATTCGTGACAATGCGACACTCCCATTGAATTTCGAACCAGTGCCTGTAGATCTTCATGTTGATAGAGAAAAGATAGATGCAGAATTTGAAGCTTTAACAGAAAACCTATCTAAAGAAGATAAAGCGGAGTTATCTAAAAGAGTCAATATGAAAGCGATTATGTATGACCGCAAACGAATCAGAAAAGTTTGTGAGCACATAGCCAAACATTACCAGGAAAAAATTGAGCCGAACGGATATAAAGGACAGGTTGTTTGTTATGACAGAACTTGCTGTCTTATGTATAAAGAAGAACTTGATAAATTACTGGGTTCTGATGCTACTACAATCGTAATGGACACAAACAATGACAAAGAGGATAAGTACAAAGAGTTTAGACGTGACAGAGATGCTGAAGGAAAAATTTTGGACAGATTCAGAGAGCCTAATGATCCATTGAAATTAGTAATTGTAACTTCAAAGCTTCTAACAGGTTTTGATGCACCAATTTTACAGGCAATGTATCTTGATAAGCCAATGAAGGATCATAATTTGTTACAGGCAATTTGTCGTACGAACAGAACCTATGATGAAGGTAAAACTCATGGCTTGATCGTTGACTATATTGGTATATTTGACAATGTAGCGACAGCCTTAGATTTTGATGAATCAAGCATGAAGAAAGTTATTACAAATATTGAAGAAGTTAAGAAACAAGTTCCAGCCTTAATGAGAAAATGCTTAAGCTACTTCATGGGAGTAGACCGAACCATAGAAGGTTGGGAAGGCTTAATAGCCGCTCAAGAATGCCTACCTAACAATAAGGTCAAAGACGAATTTGGAGCTGATTATAGAGTACTTAACAAAGCCTGGGACGCAGTGTCACCGGATCCGTTTTTAAATCCAATGAAATATGATTTTCAATGGCTTACGAGAGTATTTGAGTCTATAAAACCTACAGATGGTCGAGGTGCATTAATATGGGCTTCACTTGGTGCTAAGACATTGGAGCTTGTTCATGAAAACTTACAAGTAGGACAAGTTCATGATGATATGGAAATTCTCAAAATGGATGCAGATCTAATTGATGAATTCATTGAGAAACAAAAAGACTTGAGGAAGACAACTATTAAAGTTGAAATTGATTTAGTCGCAAAGATTCGGAAGCACAGTAATGACATCAAATTTGTTAAATTAGGCGAAAAGCTTGAGAATCTCCGTGAGAAACACGAACAGGGTTTAATAACCAGTATTGAATTTTTAAAACTGTTATTGGAACTTGCGCGGGAGGCTGCAGAAGCTGAAAAAGATGTTGTGCCTGAGGAAGAGCTAGACAAAGGAAAGGCAGCATTGACTGAGCTTTTTGATGGGGTAAGGAATTCCAAGACACCAATTATTGTTGAGCGAATTGTTGCAGACATAGATGATATCGTCAAGATTGTTCGTTTCGAAGGTTGGCAGGGAACCACAGCTGGGAAGCAGGAAGTGAAGAAAGCGCTTAGAAGTGTTGTCTGGATAAAGTATAAAATCAAGGATAAAGAAGTTTTTGACAGAGCCTATAAGTACATCGAGCAGTACTATTAATCGATAAGCAAAGTGAAGGGGTGACTTATGTCAGATGTGATTGTTTGTAAACAATACAATGGCAAATTTACTTGGAGAGAGTCTATGGGAGGCTATCCAGGCGGTAAAGACAGAGAAAATGTAGACTGTCCATATTGTGGAGAAACAGACCATTCTGTTATGATCAGCGGTATCGTTGTTGTTGAAAAAGTCGAGGATTAACCAATACTACAAGACGCTTTAAGTTTGGCAGGGGGGGTGAGATAAGGTGCAGAAGGCCTACAAATCATTCGAAGAGTATCTCGGAGATGTATATTATAACGAAATAAGTGAAGCAATAAAGGAATTCATCCATAATAAAGGGAGAACATTTGATTTTAACTCATATACTGTCTTGGACCCATCGTACATTAAGTTGAAAAATTTGTGTGTTAAAAGTATTTCTTTTTACGGTATCGAACATCGACAGATTTTCTTTAATGCAACTATTAATGCTGATGTTGTTTTAAAAGGGATGGGTAAACAAGACTATGATGCTGATATGAAGTCAAAATGGTTTATTTTATCTTTTTACGGGCATTTAATATCCGGGTTACGGAAAGTAATGATAATTGATGTTAGAGATTACAGCAGAGAAAGATTTTCCAAAGAAAATGCTTTATCAAAGTATTTGGTTCCATATATTTACTCAGAAGACCTTGATAAAGAAGCTGAGAAATTCTTACAAAGAAATTACCCTGAAGCATTAGAAAAACCGATGCCAATAGATATGGATGAGTTGTTAGATAATATGTGCCTTACAATGTATTATGCTCCTTTGCCCTCTAATATTTTTGGTATGTCAGTTTTTAATGAAATCGAAATAGAAGTGTTCGAGGAGAACATGATTGATACTCGAATAGAAGCTGTTGATATTGGGACTATTTTGGTAAATCCAGATGTGTATTTTATGCGGAATATTGGTTCTATAAACAACACAATAGTTCATGAGTGTATCCACCATGAACTTCATTCAAACTTCTTCGAACTTCAAAAGTTATTGAACTCTGATTTGAGTGCAATAAGCTGTGAAGCTGTAGAAGTTTATGGGAATGATACAGATGGTATTGACAAAGCATTACAATGGATGGAGTGGCAAGCAAACGTACTGGCACCCAGGATTATGATGCCATTAAACACAACAACTCAGAAATTAAATGAGATACTAGATTGTTTGCGTAATCAAAACCCTCTGTTACGAAATGGTGAGATTATGCAACTAGCTATTGAAGAACTTGCTAACTTTTTCAATGTGTCAAAGTTAGCCGCAAAACTACGAGCGATTGACATAGGTTTTCAACAAGCGGCTGGAACTTTTGTATATGTAGGTGGAAAGTATTACCCTCCATACTCATTCAATGATGGGACTTTAGATAAAAATCAAACTTTTGTTATTGATGAGATGAACGCATTGTATGAAGCGAGTATGTCAGAAGAACTTTCTGAGATGGTATACTCGGGTAAAGTCGTTTATGTTAACTCCATGTTCTGCATAAATGATCCTAAATATGTAATACGACATGATGACACTTTACTTGAATTGACAGAGTATGCCTTAGAACATGTTGATGAATGTTGCTTGGTTTTTGATAGAGCTAATAGAATCAGTAAGCTTTATGATGATTCATTTTATAGAAGGTGTTTTCTTTGTAGAGATGTTGATGCAGCTCCTTTTATTGAGGCAAAGTACAATCCAAAGTATAAAGATCAACAGGATGAGAAGAGTCGCTTGATGGAAACTGAAAGAATTAGTGAGTTTTCTAAAGTATTATCAGAGGAACTTATGAATATGCCTGGTAGCTTCTCTAAAACATTGGAATACCACATTAAAAGAAGGAAATTAACGAATGAAATTCTGGCAGAGAGGTCTGGATTAAGTGCAAGAATAATTAGCGACTATAGGAATAATGAGTCGCTTATAAAAGAGTTGCCTACAGTTATGGCGCTATGCATAGGGTTAAACCTACACCATTTTTATGCTGAAGATTTAATTGAAAAAGCAGGACACCAATGGAAAAAGACGCCCGAACACATGTTGTATCGGTGGCTCATAGCCTCACATTCAGACGAAACTTTGCACCAGTGGAATAAGCGCCTTGAAGATGCGGGGATTTCACAACGTCTTCCCAGCAATAAACATCGAGTGAAATAGTTTTTCATCTCATAATCTAGACTTCAAAGTGTAGAGGTTTCTTTTAAATACTCACTAATAGTATATACTAAGGAGGTTATACGATTGAGCATCAATAGCCCATATTATAGGAACTTAATAAGACGAGTAATTGATAATTCAGAAGCATCGAGTTGGGAGAGCGCTATACTTGAATGGGAAATCTACGACTGTGAAGAAGATGAAAGTCATCGTTCAGCTTGTATTTGTGGCAAGGAAGATTTAAAATATCTTTTTACAATAAAAAACGTTAAAAATCATAACAAGTTATACCCGATAGGTAGCTCATGTATAAAAAAATTTGAAAGAGATGACTTGAATCAAGAGGCATTGATAAAAGAGCAATTATTCAAGTTGCTTCATGCTATTGATAATAATGAATATATAACACTTTCTCGAGATTTCTTTTCTAGGAAGTTGTTAAAGTATCTTTATGAAAAGGGAGCCTTTAAGCCTACTAGTCATAATAATTATAATCCTGAGTTGGATTACAAATTTATGGAACAGATGTTTAATAAACGGGATAAGAGTTCTATTACCACAGCTCAAAAAAGAAAAACTACTGCGATTATAATGGCTTCAATTAAACCATTCCTAAAAGAAATATTAGATAGGAAAACTAAATAATAGCTAAAATTTATTCTGGATTAAAGCTCAACTATGAAAAAGCCGCAATTATTTTGACAAATTCAGGTAGGTATAAATGAAAAAAGAAGGTATACACTGAACCTTTTAATTTTAGCTATACTTTTTAATTATTGCTTCTGAATAAATGTAAGGGTATTCAAGTTAGATTTAATCACCAACGCGCTAATCGAAAGACTCAATATGTTAGCGATCTAATGCGTTTAGCAAGTCCGAGGATTTCTATAAATGCACTGATTTCAAGCCTTTTCCGGGGTTAAACCCAGGAGAGGGCTTTTTATTTTTGTATCAAAATCTGCATGAACATAGACCCGTGCTGCGGTTCAGGAGGAATGTTTGTACAAAGTGAAAAGTTCGTAGAGGACCATCAGGGAAAAGTGGAGCAACTATCCATATACGGTCAGGAATTAAACTCAACCACCTGGAAGCTATGTAAAATGAATCTTGCCATCAGAGGACTTGATGCCAATATTGGACCACACCATGCAGATACATTCCATCAGGATATACACAAGACCCTTAAGGCAGACTATATCCTAGCAAATCCGCCATTCAATATTAGTGACTGGGGAGGAAATAGACTAGCAGATGATGTCAGGTGGAAGTATGGTATACCACCAACAGGAAATGCCAACTATGCATGGCTACAACATATGATATTCCATATGTCTCCAAATGGATCAGCAGGAATAGTGCTTGCCAATGGATCCCTAAGTTCAAATACCTCCAATGAAGGAGAAATAAGGAAGAATCTACTAGAAAATGATCTTGTAGATGCTATTGTTGCGCTTCCAGATAGGCTATTCTATTCAACAGGAATACCAGTATCATTATGGATACTTAACAGAAACAAGAAAAGCAACCCAACATACAGAAGTAGACACCATGAAGTGCTATTTATAGATGCAAGACAGCTTGGAGAGATGATAGACAGACGCCACCGAGAATTAACTGAAGAAGATATCCAGAAGATATCGGGAACCTATCATCAGTGGAGAAACCTTGATGGAGAGTACGAGGATATCAAAGGCTTCTGCAAGTCAGCAAAGCTTGAAGAAATAAGGGGTCATGAGTATGTACTTACTCCTGGTAGATATGTTGGAATTGAGGATGTGGAGGATGACGGAATACCATTTGATGATAAGATGGTGATTATGACAGCAGAGCTGGCAGAGCTATTTGCTAAATCCAGACATCTTGAAGAAGAGATGAGGAAGAATCTTGGAGGTATCGGGTATGAGTTTTAAAGAAACTGAAATTGGGTTAATACCTCCTGAATGGAAATACGACTCTATAAGAGATTCACTCTATATTAAAGGGAGAATTGGCTGGAAAGGACTTAAAAAATCTGAGTACCTTGAACATAGTGAGTTTAGAATCATAAATGGATCAAATATAATTGAAAATAAAGTTGATTGGTTTGGTTGTGGATATATTTCGGAAGAAAGATACTTAGAGTCACCAGAAATTATACTAAGACCAAATGATATTATAATGACTAAAGATGGTACTATTGGTAAACTAGCCATTGTAAAAGAATTATCAGAACCGTCAACGGTTGCTTCAGGTTTATTTGTTATAAGAATTGAGAATAATGAGATTGATGTATATTACTTGTTCTATTACTTGACCAGTCCTTTTTTCAAGAAACTCATAAAATCAAGGACTGAGGGATCCGTAATTCCACACTTATATCAAAAAGATTTATTGGAGCTCAAATTACCATTACCTTTATTACAAGAACAAAAAGCAATAGCCCACATCCTATCAACCCTGGATGAGAAGATTGAGGTCAACAATAGAATCAATAAAACCCTTGAAGAAATGGCACAGGAAATATTCAAGCATTGGTTTGTGGACTTTGAATTCTACAATGAAGATGGAGACCCATATAAGTCCAGTGGTGGAGAAATGATTGAAAGTGAGTTTGGAATGATTCCAAAAGGATGGCAAGTGATTAACCTAGGGGAAATAATAAGCTTATCAAGTGGTAAGAGACCAAGACAAAAGCTTTCTGAAGCTTCATCTGAATTCGAGATTCCACTCGTAGGAGCAAGCTCTATTATGAGTTACACTAACGAATTTAATTATAACGAGTCTGTCTTAGTAATTGGTAGAGTTGGAACTCATGGTGTAGTTCAGAGGTATAATGATAGAATTTGGGCTTCAGATAATACTCTGGTCATAAAATCTAAGTATTACGAATATGTCTATCAAATATTAAATAGTATCGATTACTCTGCAATTAATAGAGGTTCCACACAACCATTAATAACTCAAACTGACATTAAGAAACACAAAGTATTGAAACCAGGGGAAGGCTTATTTGAAAAGTTTGAGAATCTTGTTGGGAAAAACAACAGGTTGCAATTAGTGAATCAAAAGCAGAATTCTGTGCTTGAATCCATCAGAAACACTCTATTACCCAAGCTTATGTCAGGAGAAATAAGAGTACCACTAGATACTGTTGAACAATAATCTCTGTTAAGGGAGGCTGTTAAGATATGAATTTGTTTAATGAAGATAGGCTGGAAGAATCAGTAATAGAGCTACTGCTGACAATGGGCTATGACTATGCCTTTGGACCTGACCTATCACCTGGAGGAGACTACCAGGAGAGAAAGGACCACAAGGAAGTGATTCTTCCAGGTAGAGTCAAGGAAGCCCTAAATAGAATAAACAAAGGCCTACCAGAAGAAGCTATCGATGAAGCATACAGACAGATTATTACCTTTAACAGCCCAATGCTTGAAGAGAACAACAGATACTTCCATCAGCTTATGGTGGAAGGTATTGAAGTGTCCTTTTCCCAAGGAGAACATATAAGAACAAAGAGAGCATACATAATAGACTTTGAGAATCCAGACAACAATGATCTCCTTGCAGTAAATCAGCTTACAGTAATAGAGAACGAATCCAGAAGACCAGATCTAATAGTCTTTGTTAATGGAATACCACTCGTTGTAATGGAGCTTAAGTCAGCAATAGATGAAAACGTGGGGATAGAAAGCGCATACAATCAGATCCAGACATACAAGAAGGATATTCCATCACTTTTCAATTACAATGCCTTCTGCATCCTATCAGACGGTATCAATGCCAAGGTAGGAACAATAACATCAACCTATGAGTGGTTTATGAACTGGAGAACAAAGGATGGAATAAATATTGAGCCACTATCAGAACCACAGTTTGAGGTGTTGATACATGGAGTCCTTAAGAAGGAGGCTCTTCTTGATATAATCCAAAGCTTTATTCTATTCCAAGAATCAAGGGATGCTGATTTTGATATAGAAGGAAAGAAGCTTGGAGATAAGAAGACAATAGTAAAGATCCTAGCAGGATATCATCAGTATTATGCTGTTAAAAAGGCAGTTGAAAAGACAAAGCTTGCCATAAGTGAACAGGGAGACAGGAAGATTGGTGTAATATGGCATACTCAAGGATCAGGAAAGAGCTTTTCCATGGTATTCTATACAGCAAACCTTATCAAGGAATTGAACAACCCGACGATAGTAGTGATAACAGATAGAAATGACCTTGATGATCAGTTGTTTTCAACCTTTAGCAAATCCAAAGAGATACTAAGACAAACTCCTCTACAGGCAGATGTGAGGAGACTTTCTGATGCACAAAAGTCAGCCAAGACAAATGGCAACAGTTCAGATACAAATGGACTCTATGATCTCCTCAATGAAAGAGAATCAGGAGGAATCATATTTACAACAATCCAGAAATTCAGCCCTGATGAAGGTGAAATGAAAGTACTTACAGATAGAAGAAACGTAATTGTAATAGCAGATGAAGCCCATAGAAGCCAGTATGGACTAAAGGCAAAGGCAGATACAAAGACAGGTGAAATCTCCTATGGCTATGCCAAGTACATAAGAGATGCACTACCCAATGCATCCTTTATTGGATTTACAGGTACACCAATAGACCTTGAGGACAAATCCACAACAGGAGTATTTGGACAGACCATAGATACATATGATATGACTCAGGCTGTTGAAGACGAAGCAACAGTAAGGATCTACTACGAAAACAGGATCATTAAACTTGAAACAGATGATGAAGAGCTTGGTAAACTGGATGAAGAGTTTGAAGAGATAACCGAAGGTCAAGAAGACAATCTAAGAGATAAGACAAGATCAAAATGGTCAAGACTTGAAGCAGTGGTAGGATCACCAAACAGAATAAAAAAGCTTGCAGAAGATATTGTAAAGCATTATGAAGAAAAGACAAAAGCCATAGAAGGTAAGGCAATGATAGTAGGCATGAGCAGAAGAATCTGTGCTGAACTCTATGATGAAATAGTAGCCCTTAGACCAAGCTGGCATAGTGAAGACCTGGATAAGGGAAAGATAAAGGTAGTAATGACAGGAAGCGCCGCAGATCCTGCAAAGATACAACAACACGTAGGAGGCAAACAGAGAAGAGACCTTCTAGCCAAGAGGATGAAGGATAACAATGATGAACTGAAGCTTGTAATAGTAAGGGACATGTGGCTTACTGGTTTTGACGTGCCATCGTTGCATACAATGTATATTGACAAACCAATGAGAAGTCATAACCTGATGCAGGCAATAGCAAGGGTAAACAGAGTCTTTAAGGAAAAATCAGGAGGAGTGGTTGTTGATTACATCGGAATTCTCCAAAGCCTCAAGGAAGCCTTGAATCAATATACATCAAAGGACAGAAGAAACACAGGCATAGATACAGGTGTTGCAATACAGATAATGGTTGAGAAATTGGAGATCCTTAGGGACATGATGCATGGCTACAACTATTCAGCCTTCTGGGGAGACTCACAGCTTAAAAGAGCAAGAACCATTGTAGGTGGAATGGACCACATTCTTGGAAAGTCAGAAGAAGACCAGAAGGAATTCAAGAAGATTACCCTTGAACTGGGAAAAGCTCATGCACTGTGCGCTGCTTCCAAGGAAGGAATAAAGTACAATCTTGAAGTCAGCTACTTTAAGGCAGTTAAAGCTAGCATGGTAAAGCTTCAAGGTGGAGGACCAACTCTATCGAAAGCAGAGATAGATGCTAGGATCAATCAGATGTTACAGAGAAGCATAATCTCAGAAGAAGTAATAGACGTATTCGGAGTCATGAACATGGAACGCCCAGAGATATCGATACTGTCAGAAGACTTCCTTAACGAGATAAGGAATATGAACCAAAAGAATCTTGCAGTAGAAATGCTAAGAAAATTACTTGAAGGAAAGATCAAGACCATAGAGAGAACCAATGTTGTCAAATCAGAGAAGTTCTCAGAGAAGCTCACACGAGCCCTTAACAAGTACAGAAACCAGGCACTTACAAATGCAGAAGTACTTGAAGAACTTATCAAGATGGCTCATGAGATTAAGGCATCTCAGGATGAGGAGAACAAACTTGGACTTTCAGAAAATGAAGTAGCCTTCTATTATGCACTTACCTCCGATGAAAGAGTAAAGGAAATGATGGAAGACGAGGTATTGAAAGAAATAGCTCATGAACTAACCCAAGCAATAAGGAACAATATCACCATCGACTGGAGCATACGAAAAAGTTCAAGGGCATCAATGAGAAGTATCATAAAGAGATTGCTTAAGAAGTATGGTTATCCACCAGATAAGACAATCCAAGCCATGACTACAGTGATGAGACAGGCTGAGAAGATGGCAGGTATTGCGTATGAGGAGGTTGACTTCAGTCATGAGATGGTTGCAGATGAAGATGAAGTGGAGTATTAAATAGAATCTACGCAAATGGACGATTAAGTATTTAAAATCCAAAAGGGTAGTAGACTAAATACCTTAGTAACTAATGAAACAATCAACAGTGAGCTGCTATAAGTAAGTTTTAAATCTTAAATGGGAATAACTTGTAAATCTAACGGGGCAAAAGGAGGTAGAAGGATGGTATCATTAATAGAAAGGTTTGAAACTCATGAGATGCATGAAACAACAGGAATTGTGCAACAGAAAATAGAACAACTTAGAGAAATTGAATTTGATGCTGGCAGTATGGATTATATTGATAGAATGGATGCAGTTGTTAGCTATACTACTAGAGTTTTTGATAATGTGGATCCGTATTTGGTACCAATTGCACATATGAACAATATCAATAAGTACTTTAAAGAAGTAAATCAAATAGCCAGTTCATTGATTGAGGACAAGATTGTTTCTCGATTCAACAATTTAAATTTATCTATAGAAAATGCCCTAATTCATGTTAATTACATAAATTCACTGAGTACAAGTGAAGACCTTACAGGATTAAGAGAAGATATTACATCTATTAGAAGGTCCATATCTGCATTTAGGGGAAGCATTGAGAGAGAGCATAAAAAATCTATAGATGAGTTAATGAAAGAAAAGGAAGAACTTCATGATAGCTTAACAGATTTGAATACCAAAATTGAGAGTGAAAAACTTAGAATAGACAATTTCATTGATAACGGACAAAAAACAATAAATAGTTTCCAAAATAAGTATCTAGAGGCTTCCGAAACTAGATCAAAAGATTTTATATCTTCAATAGACGAATACAGCGGTAAATTTGAAGAATTTATGAGAAAAACCAACGAAGAAAAGGATTATTACATGAATTCTTTAGATGAACATCGAGAAGAAGTGGAAAACATAGTCGGAGCTTTGTCTATAAATGGATTAGCCAGTGGATTTAAAAAAGAAGCTGATACGGAGAGATGGAATAGATGGATTTGGCACGTAGCAACTTTAGGATTCATAATTGCACTAATTTACTTTTCAATAGATTTCGTTAATTCATTTAGATCAATGGATTCAGTTTCTGCAGAGATAAGTTGGGCTTTAGTTTTCGCTAGACTGATAGTTGTTTCTGCTTTAGGTACTGCATTTGGATATTGCGCAAAACAAGCATCGACTCATTCAAAGAATGAACGATATAATCGATTGATGCAACTTGAACTTGCCTCAATCAATTCATACTTAGCAAATATGCCAGAGGCAACCCAGTATGAAATAAAAGAGCTACTTACAGAAAGATTATTTGGGAAAGCTGAAGTGGTACTCAAAGAAAGTTTTGTTAATGATAGCAAAGATGAGAAGGGCTTGTTTATTACTCAAGATTGGTTAAGAGATATGGTGAAATTAATAAATAAGAATTAATTGTAGTCTTATATGTAGTTTTTACTGAGCAAAACCTGAATCTAATGATTTATGCAACACAGAATCGGTGGAGTAGGAGAGGAATAGGTTTATAACTGATACAGTATTTTAACGCTTTGGTTAACCGAAAGATATTTACTATCGGCTACCTTGAAAAAACCAAGCATTAAGTGTATAACCGGAGCAATAGATGGAGCAGTAAGCATGATATAGTTTGATAAAGGATAGTACAATTCAATACTTGAGATTTCCCGAAGCTATTTTCATCATCCAGAAGAAGTACAAAATAAGACAATTTACCACTAATTAATACAGGATGATAAAGCCCAGAGATGTTGAAAAATAGAGGAAATGCACTCTTCGAACCAGTTGGTCGGGGGTTCGAATCCCTCTGGGCGTACCATTTACATAATTAGCTAGAATTTAAAGAACAGTGTAATTTCATTTTAGCCAATAATTAGCCACAACGAAATAAATACCATTAACAAGAGCCTCAACCTAGGATAAAGTGGGTGAGGCTCTTGCAGTTTTTGATACTTAAGATCCAGTTCATCATTAGACAAACCTAGCAAGAAGTTTCAATATGTACATTACCTAGATTCCACGCGTAATGAAACCAAATAGTCCTATAAGCAAGTATTTATAATGATTAAGCTAAACCCGGTCTTTCACCCAATGGGTGAAAGAAATTAACAACAGAAACACACTATTTATATGTTTTTTGCCTTGTTCATTGGGTAAGAATATAACAATAGAAACACTGCGAAGGAGCTGGCTAATGATTAATAAAATTGATTTCAGTGCTAAGAATCTAACCTCAAATGCAGGACTTTTCCTTCTGCTAGAGAATGCAAAAAACAATGCCATTTTTGAGACGATTGAAAAAGATCTCGTTTTTGAGAGTGACTCTGTGAACAAAATCAAAATGAATCATATTAAGACCATGCTTTGCGGTCATTTCATAGGAATAGATAAGCTCGAACGGTTGAAGCTCCTAAAAAGCGGTCCCCTGGTTCGTGAATTTGATATCTCTGTAAAAGAACCTGAAACAATATCAAGGTTTTTGGGGAAATTCAACTTTAAGACAACACAAATGTTCAGAGAAATCAACTTCAAAGGGTTCAAAAAACTACTTTTGAAAAGCAAAATGACATCCATCACGATTGATATTGATAGCAGTGTTGTAAATGTCGAAGGGCATCAAGAAGGCGCTAGCAAAGGATACAATCCTAAAAAGCTCGGCAATAGATGTTACAATATCCAGTTCGCATTTTGCGATGAACTTAAAGCATATATCACTGGGTTTGTTAGAAGTGGAAATACTTACACTGCAAATGGTGCTGCTGAACTGATTAAAGAAATTGTAGCCACCCTAAAGACAGATGAATTGGAGATCTTTTTTCGAATGGATAGTGGTTACTTCGATGAAGAAATCATTGAAACAATCGAGTCTCTTGGTTGCAAATACTTAATCAAAGCTAAAGCCTATACGACGCTTGTATCTCAACTATCAAATTCATCTGCAAAGTTTGTTAAAGGTACAGAAGGCAGAGAAACTTCAGAACTGTTTATAAAGCCAAATAAGTGGGAGAAAAGCAGACGGTTTGTCGTATCTCGCGTACTAAAACCAGAAAAAAAGAGAGCGCAATTATCACTTTTAGAAGGCTCTGAGTACGACTATTTTTTCTTTGTGACAAATACAAAACTACTGTCAGAAGCCGTGGTTATCACCTATGAAAAGCGTGGCAATGCTGAAAATTATATCAAAGAAGCTAAATACGACATGGCGGTGGGCCACCTTTTGCTAAAATCATTCTGGGCTAACGAAGCGGTATTTCAAATGATGATGCTCTCATACAACTTGTTTTTGTTATTCAAATTTGATTACCTTGACGTCTCTGAGTACAGACAGCAGATAAAAACATTTCGCTTGAAATATGTGTTTCTTGCTGCCAAGATTATCAAAACGGCTAGATCTGTGATTATGAAGATGTCTGAAAAATATCCTTATCGGGAAGTGTATGAAAAATGCTTATGCTACCTTTAGTAAAAAACAACAGGACACCTTTACAATCACTTGAAATAATAGAAAAAGTGGTTTATTAATCGAACTTACAATTGTGATTCTTCTGTGACAAATGGGTATGCTATTAGAAATTGAGAGAAATTGAGTTGAGAAAGGAGCTGAAAAATGTTAAAATGCACAAGTAACTACTTGAATTCCTCGTAAGACATATGGAATAGCGAATTTAGATGCACTTTGAAAAACGACGTGGAATTTAGGTTATAATTATCTCATTGAAGTATAGAGGCGCTCAACAGTCTTTCAAGTTCACGGAATGTATGATTTTACAAGGAGGCCAATAATGAATAAAAAAGATAACAATCTTAAAGATGGAAATATGGACCACAGCAAGATGGACCATAGCAAGATGGACCATAGCAACATGGATCATGATCGTGGTGCAATGGGAGGGCACGCCCACCACCATCATGGTAGTTTCAAGGAAATTTTCTTGAAATCACTCCCATTGGGAATTGCAATCTTATTTATTACTCCCTTGATGGATATTCAATGGCCTTTCCAAATCATCTTTCCTTATGCAGACGTTGTAGCAGCTGTCTTGGCAACAATTCTGTATCTTTATGGCGGGAAACCTTTCTACATGGGTGCGAAGGATGAGTTTATGTCAAAAGCACCCGGCATGATGTCCTTGATTACTTTGGGAATAACGGTTTCCTATGTGTATAGTGTTTACGCAGTGGCCGCTCGATATGTGACCGGCGAACATGTAATGGACTTCTTCTTTGAGTTTTCAACTTTAATTTTAATTATGTTATTTGGACATTGGATTGAAATGAAGGCATTGGGTGAAGCTGGAAATGCGCAAAAAGCTCTAGCAGAATTGTTGCCCAAAGACGCTCATGTTGTTTTAGAAGATGATTCGATTGGAACTCGCCCTGTGTCTGAACTTCAAGTTGGAGATGTTATCCGAGTTCAAGCAGGAGAAAATGTTCCAGCTGATGGTATTATTATTCGCGGAGAATCCCGTGTAAACGAGTCTCTCTTAACGGGTGAATCTAAGCCAATCGAAAAGAATATTAAAGATCAAGTCATTGGTGGATCAACAAATGGTAGTGGTGTTCTATATGTAGAAGTAACAGAAACAGGCGATAAGTCCTTTATCTCGCAAGTACAAACATTAATTAACCAAGCACAAAGTCAGCCTTCTCGAGCAGAGAATTTGGCCCATAAAGTAGCTAGCTGGTTGTTCTACATTGCAGTAATAGCAGCTTTAATCGCTCTAGTAGCCTGGATGATCATTGCAGATTTACCTACAGCCGTTATCTTTACTGTAACGACGTTAGTTATTGCCTGCCCACATGCTTTGGGTCTTGCAATTCCTTTGGTAGTATCACGTAGTACTAGTTTGGGTGCGAGCCGAGGATTACTAGTTAAAAATAGAGAAGCGTTGGAATTAGCTACTAAAGCGGATGTCATGGTATTGGATAAGACGGGTACATTAACGACGGGAGAATTTAAGGTCCTGAACGTTACACATTTGAGCGGTGCCTATACACAAGAAGAAATTATTGTCTTAATGGCCGGCATCGAAGGAGGCTCTAGTCATCCAATTGCCCAATCGATCGTCCAGCATGCAGAAAAGAACGGTCTCAGCCCTGTATACTTTGATTCCATTGAAGTTATTTCAGGTGCAGGAGTAGAAGGCGAAGCCAATGGTCACCGTTATCAATTGATTAGCCAAAAATCATATGGAAAAACGTTGGATATGGAAACGCCGAAAGGCGCCACAGTGAGCATACTCGTCGAAAATGGCGAAGCAATCGGCGCCGTTGCATTGGGAGATGAACTAAAGGAAAGCAGTCGAGATTTAATCCAAGCGCTGAAAAAGTACGGAATCGAGCCGATCATGGCCACCGGTGATAACGAAAATGCTGCACAAGGAGTGGCGGAAGAGCTAGGCATTCAATATAGAGCAAACCAATTTCCCGAAGATAAATACAATCTAATCGAGTCCATGAAAAATCAAGGCCAGACGGTTATCATGGTAGGAGATGGCGTCAATGATGCACCCTCTCTTGCTTTGGCAGATGTGGGCGTGGCCATTGGGGCCGGGACGCAAGTGGCCCTGGATTCTGCCGACATCATTCTGACCCAATCAGATCCGGGAGATATCGAATCCTTCATTGAATTGTCCCGAAATACCACCCGTAAGATGAAGCAAAATCTTGTCTGGGGAGCGGGTTATAACTTTATTGCTATCCCGATAGCCGCTGGTATTTTGGCTCCTATCGGAATAACTTTGAGCCCCGCGCTTGGAGCAGTATTCATGTCCCTCTCCACTGTTATCGTTGCGATCAATGCAATGCTTTTGAGATTAGACCCGAAATAAAACGAAGCAGGAACAAAAAAACACTGGCTGGTGTGCTGTACAAGGATATACGTACACCCACGGATTTCCGAGAAAAAACAGGACTCCATCATTTTAATCTGGACCTGATTTCAAGGACAATATCGGATAGTAATTCTTAACACAATTTTACCCGCAGCTCTTTTTATTGAGTTGCGGGTTTTCAATTTGTAAACATTCAATTGTTATTTGAAACCAAATGGTTTACAATATTTCTATTGAGGCATGGAGGGACTATTATGAAAACCTCGGACATGATACGACGGCTATGTGAACAAATGAATATCAGTGTCTCCGAACTGGCTAGACGCTTAGATCAGTCGCCACAGAACTTCGGCATTACTATTATTTCTCATTAAAATCATCATATTTGACACCTAATTATTTTCAATGCTATTATAATACTCAAATAATGAAATAAACAGCTTAGCTTTAGTTATAATTCAATCATGGGAGGTTAGACAATTGTACAATGATAATGTTTTAGATCACTTATCTAATCCAAGAAATGTAGGAGAAATTATAGATGCAGACGGAATAGGACATGTTGGCAACCCACTGGATGGAGACAAAATAACAATTTATATCGTAGTTTCTGATGACGATATTTTAACTGATGCAAAGTTTAAGACCTTTGGCTGCGGTGCGGCAATAGCTGCCAGTAGCATGGTCACTGTAATGGCTAAAGGAAAATCAATTAGGGATGCACTCCAGATAAAAAACGAAAATGTAGCTGAAGCCCTTGGTGGTTTGCCAGAACGAAAAATGAAATGCTCAAATATAGCTGCTGATGCTCTACACGAGGCTATAGTTGATTATAAGAGTAGGAGGCGGTGATCATATGATTTTAAATAAGGATCAGATAAATAGATATATGAGGCATATTATTATGCCAGAGATAAGTGGACAGGGTCAGAAAAGAATAAATGAGTCCGCTATACTCATTTATTCAGAAACAGTAAAGGATGCGCTTCCCCTGGTTCTTTATTTGGCTGCATCTGGTATAGGACATATTTTTTGCGATTTTGATGATAAGGACTATTATGAATCACTTTTTTTTAGTGCGAAAGACTTGAATGGGGATATTTCAATTGAGCTTATAAATAAAAAATCGCCCCATGAAGTGGAGAATTCTGAAAAAGTTTGTAGGATTATTCTAGGTAGTCTGGGATTTGTAAGCAAAATCATGAATAATGCAGTGTACTATGAAAATGAAAATGTCTTTATTCCATCTATTATAGCTGTACCAAATCAATGGAGAGGCTTGCTGCAGACATTTGATATTTATGATGCTTATAAAGAATTTGCTTTGACAATGTCAGAAAGTAAATTTCCTGAGCGGACAGCTGAGGGAACTGTTTCGAAATCATTTTTAGGAACACTATGTGCAATTGAAGTTATTAAGCTAGTTTTGAGAATAGGTGAGTTGAATAAGAATTCACTCTACTTTGATCTCTTGCATATGGAGTTTGTAGAAGCTGAAGCTGTTGAAACAGGTTTGTTTTTAGATAGAACTGCAGAGTGTAAAGATAATGATTGGTCAAAGACAAGAGGGAAGATAAATAATCTCAAGGTCCTTATTGTAGGGGCTGGAGGCCTTGGATCCCCTGTGGCCCTTGCGTTGTCGATGGTTGGTATTGGAACCATTGGTTTAGTGGATTATGACACAGTAGAGATTAGTAATCTTAATCGACAAATACTTCACTCGACATCTCGCATTGGTCAATCCAAGGTTAAATCGGCGGAAGTTTTCTTGAAAAGTATAAATCCTCAGATAGATATTGTTTTGCATAAGGACAGGTTAAGCAGGGACAATGCCAAGGATATAATAAGAAATTATGATATTGTAGTTGATGGACTTGATAATTTCCCAACACGATACCTGTTAAATGATGCATGCTTTTTTATGAACAAGCCCATGATTGAAGCAGGAGTATTGAGGTTCAGTGGTCTGAGCACTACAATTATTCCAAGAGAAGGTCACTGCTACCGCTGTCTTATGCCGGAAATGCCTCAACAAGGAAGCGGACAATCCTGTGAGGAATCAGGTATTTTAGGACCAGTACCTGGAGTGATGGGGTCCATACAAGCTGCTGAAGCAATTAAGATTGCTGCAGGAATTGGAACAACATTAAGGGATAGAATTCTTTATTTTGATGCCCTGAATACTAAGTTTACACTTATTGATTTAGACAAGAATTCATATTGCCCCTTATGTGGCGATAAGCCAATCATAGATTCACTTCAAGAGTATGACCAAAGCTGTGATAGTATGTCTTAATAAATTGTTTTACAAAGAATAGATTTATTTCAGATATTTAGAATCTTATTGATAAGCCTCATCTGGTATTAACCAGTGAGGTTTTTTTGTGTTCTTAACTGTAGCAAATACTACAATCTCCTGTTTGATATGACACATCCTAGAAAGTTCCCATAGGCTTAAAGGCAGTAAAATAGACAATTTATAATTTGGCACGCTATTTGCAATTATATAATGATAGATAAAATTAGTTGGAGGGAGGTCAGTGTGTGTAGAGTTTTCATAAGAAATGATGGTAAGCTAGGGAAATATTGTTAATCAGTCAATTTGGAGGGAAGAGCTATGAAAAAGAAGATAAAGGAATGGCTTAAAAAATTAGAGGAAGCTAATAAGGAAGAGTTTGGGAATAAACCTTTGGATTGTTGTACAGTGGGAAGAGACAAGAAAAATGTTAACACAACTAAATCATCAACTAAGAGTAAGTAGTGAGTACTAAAATGTCAAAGATAATGATGGAGGGAAAATGAAGAGACCATTTTTTATAACGACAATATTGTTAATTACTGTGATATTTGTGGGTATTTGGGTAGTTTCTGGAAATGCAGATATAACAAATGAGACATTGGCAGGTAATGAGCAAGATGAACCAGCAAGTGATAAAGAAGAGCTTATAGCAGACCAGGATGGAGTAATCCAAGATGAGGAAGAGATCATTGAAGATCAAGAAAATCAAGTTGTTATAGAGGAACAAGAAAAAGCTATAAAAGATGAAGTGATTGCTGAGTATAAGGATGAATTAGATCAAGATGTCATTGCAGATCAAGAAAAATCAAATATGGATACAGCTGCACAGGATATGGAAGAAGTAATTGATTGGAATGAGAGTAGTGCTGATCAAACATTGAGTGAAGACTTGGTAGCCAGATTTGATAGAAAAAATAACATTGATATGGGAGTAGTGTACAGTAACTTAATTGAAGATAATGAAGAATTCATGATCTTTAGAATAACATTAAACAATCATTTTATTAACCTGGAAACAATCAAATACGATGAATTGGCTATTTTGAGCTTCGGGGATGGGACCATAATAGATGATGGCTTCATTTGGGACTCGACCAGTCAAGGACATCATGTATCAGGATTGCTGAAACTACCCAAAACTTATCTAAATCAAGACACTGATATATCAGACTTGGGTAGTGTTCAACTTGATTTTGAAGGCATAGGTGGACCTGAGAAGATGACATTTAAGTGGGAAAGGGATGTTATAGACCTTGGGAAAGGAAAAAGTAAATGAAGACAATATTTAGCTTTGGACATTATTCAATGAATGCATTTGGAATGTTTATAGGTTTAGGAATAGTACTGGGTGTCTTGGTAGCAATTAAGGAAGCAAAAAGAAAAAAATATTCAACAGATGCAATTACAGATTTGATGATGTATGCAGTTATTTTTGGAATAGTAGGGGCAAGGTTGTATTATGTTTTGGTATTCAACTTGGAGTATTATTTAACTAACCCAGGTAAAATCATAGCAGTATGGGATGGCGGTCTATCCATTCAAGGGGCTTTGATTGGTGGAGCTTTAGTTTCCTTGATTTATGCTAGGGTCAAGAAGATTAATTTGTGGAGAGCAGCTGATATAATGGCGCCAGGGATTATTCTAGGACAAGCAATAGGAAGAGTAGGCTGTGATGTATTTGGATATGCAATGAAGAATGAATATTTCTGGGGAATCTTTAGGAATGGTCAAGTGCTACACCCAACTCAAATGTATGAGTCAATGCTGAATTTTATATTGTTTGGAGTAATATGGGCTAGAAGAAAATCTGTTAAATATGATGGACAACTGTTTTTCACCTACCTGATTGGTTTCTCAATCAATAGGTTCATTGTTGAATTCTTCAGAACTAACCCCATATTCATAGAACCATTCACAGTAGCCCATGCGACCAGCATAGGATTAATTCTAATTTCTTTTATATCTTTGAAATTATTGAGTACCAGATATAAAGACAATGAAGAAGTAGAGGACAAGAAGTATAGTATATCAACAAAAGAAGTGTTATTGATTCTAGTGATGATGATTGCTTCAATTCTGATCTACTATAATTGGATATGGAGCTAGGCATCGTTGCTGGGATAAAGATAATGGGACAAATCATTACTCATTAACAATTGGATTGGAAGGGAAGAATATGAACCTGATACTATATGCTGTTTATGCTATCATATTATATTTGATATTTATGATAGATGACAAAGCAGATGAAATAATTGAACAAGAGGAGACGTGCAAGAACTGTGGAACTGCAATAAATCATGATGTTGAATTCTGTCCCCACTGCCATGAAGGTGTTAAAAGAGCATGCAATTGTTGTGGGAGGTTAATTGATCTTGATTGGAGATATTGTCCCTTTTGCAATGATAGCTTCGAAAAAATCATATAGATAACATGGGAGGCTTGTATACGTGAAATATAGAATAATTCTGATAATAGTAGTCATTATTGCCATGAGTTTAGTATATTCAAACACAATAGGAGAAAGTAAATATTTAGCCTATGTGCCTAATGCAGGAGATGGATCCATATCTGTTATTGATGTTTCCAGTAGTGAATTGGTGAATGAAATTAAGATTGGGGATTATGTATCCCATGGAATTGCTGTTTCCAAAGATGGTCAAAAAATTTATACAGGAAACCTAGAAGATGGGATGATATTCATTGTAGATGTAAATAGTGGAAAGACCTTGGACACTATTGATACTGGAAGAAATCTACATGGTATAGACATAACTCCAGATGGAAAATATCTGTTTGCTACAAGTGGTGATTTAAAGGAAGGTGAACAATTCAACTATATTAGTATCATTGATACAAAGGAAGGTAGGATTATAAAAACCATAGAGTCAGATGGGAAGAGTCCATCTCATATAGATTTTACCAAGGATAGTAAATTTGCATATATCAATAATGTGATGTCATCGAATATATCAGTGGTCGATGTGGAAGGTTTAGAAATTGTATCGACAATCAAAGTTGGGAAAATGCCCAATGAATCAGAACTTTCACCTGATGATAAGTACCTGTATGTAGCTAATGTAGAAGATGGTACAGTATCAGTCGTGGACATTGAAAAAGGTTTTGAGGTAGATACAATCCAAGCAGGTCAGGGGACTCACGGAGTTGCTGTGTCAAACGATGGTAAAGCTATATTGACCACAAACAGATTTTCAAATGATATTAGTGTAATTGACATGGATAAGAAGAAAATAGTACGTACAATCGAGACCAGTGGACAAGCAAATCATATAACAATATTGCCCAATAGCAATATTGCATATGTATCCAATCTTGAATCTGAAGATATATCAGTTATAGATCTAGAAAGCTACGAAGTTGTGAATACGATTAAAATAGGCAAGGAGCCCCATGAAATTGAATTTGTAAAAACAAACTAGATTTCTTGTTAAATCAAGGTAGGCATAACAGGGGCCAAGGAGGTTAATATGGATAAGATAGGATTTGTAAAATCAGTTGATGAAAATTCAGCGGTTATAGAAATTGTCAGAAAGGGAGCCTGTGGTGACAAATGTTCTTCCTGTAAGGGAGGATGTGAAACATCATCAATGGAAGTAAGAGTAAGGAATGAGTTAAATGTATCAGTTGGACAGCTGGTAAAATTACACTCAGACACAAAGAAACTGATAAAAATTGTGATGTTGGTTTATGTTATGCCACTGGTGGCAATGATACTGGGAATGTCGTTTGGTCTAAATGGTGCAGAATACTTTGGATATAATGGTACGAAGGAACTTATTGCTGCGGGAGCTAGTGTTCTTTCCCTTGGGCTATCTTACCTGGTCTTAGGTTTTGCAGATAAAAAAATCCAGAAAAGCAAAGAAATGGAGTTAAGAATATCTGAAATTATTCGTTAGAGAGGCAATTATTTAAGGGAGGGAATATATACATTTCTTAATTTGAGCTTCTTGATTATTCCATCATGGGAAAGAATAAATTGAAATTGTGTGAAACAGTCATATTTTCGTCATAATTGAAGGGTAAAATATAAACAAGAGACACCCCCACCCGGGGGCGGATGGGAAGAAAAATTATCTAAAGATCGTTCTGAGGAGGTGAATCGAAATGGGATGCTGTGGAGGCGGTCACAATCATAATAATCAAAGAGTTAAGGATTGGAGCAGCGAAGGAGATGCTAGTCAAAATACTGACCAGTATAACGAAAGCATAACTCCTTTGTTGGTTATATTTGGAGTACTCATAGTTGGGTTTATTGTATATAGGGTTTTGTTCATGTAGGTTGGTAATAGGTAGGTTCAATGGAGGTTGTGAAGCTTGGCAGAATGTGATCATAAGATTATACAAGTGCACCCCTACCCACAAGGGAAGGAGAAAGGAGGGACCTAGATGAATGATGAACAATACAGAGCCCTACAATCCCTAAAAACTGCAAAAGGCCAGGTGGAAGCAACTATTAGGATGATTGAGGAAGGTAGATACTGTGTCGATGTATCAAATCAAATATTAGCAACTCAATCGCTTTTAAAGAAAGCAGATCTATTAATTATTAAGCAGCATATGAATCATTGCGTAACAGAAGCATTTAACAAAGAAAATGGAGATGAAAGAATAGATGAAATAATTACTTTGTTATCAAAAGTGATTGGGAAATAGTTATTGTAGATCAAGAGGAGGAGATTTTTATGGTCACTAAGTCATTACGTATAGAAGGAATGACTTGTGCATCATGCGCAAGTACCATTGAAAAAGCTACAAGCAAAATCAATGGTGTGCACGAATCAAGTGTAAACCTGGCAACTGAAAAGTTAAGTGTAAGTTATGACGAAAACATGGTTGAAATTGAGGATATACAAAATGCCGTAGAAGATGCAGGTTACAGAGCAAAGTCAGATACAGTAAACAAGGTGTTGAACATAGAAGGGATGACATGCTCATCATGTGCTCAGAACATTGAGAAAGCTGTTAAAAAGCTTGAAGGTGTAGTTATGGCAAATGTTAATATTGCAACTGAGAAGTTAAACATTAGTTATGAGCCCCAGTCGGTGCGTGTATCAGAAGTAAAGAAGGCAATTGAAAAAGCTGGGTACAAGGCCATAGAGGAAAAAGATACTACTGAAGATGTTGATAAATTGAGAAAAGAAAAAGAAATCAGGACATTATGGAGAAAGTTCATAGTCTCAGCCATATTCGCAATCCCATTGGTTTATTTTACAATGGGTCACATGCTGGGATTTCCATTACCTGCAGCAATAGATCCAATGATGAATCCTCTAAACTTCGGCTTGATTCAAATTGTCCTAGTGATACCTTCTGTAATCGCGGGTTATAAGTTCTATACTGTTGGATTTAAAGCTTTAATCAGAAAGAGTCCCAACATGGATTCTCTGATAGCTATAGGAACCTCAGCAGCAGTGATATATGGGGTATTTGCTGTAGTACAGATATCTCGAGGCTATACGGAGTATGCCGATGATTTATACTTTGAAGCCGCTGCTGTAATAATAACACTTATACTCCTGGGGAAATATCTTGAATCAGTTACAAAGGGGAAAACATCTGAAGCTATAAAGAAGCTAATGGGACTTGCCCCTAAGACAGCAACAATAATTCAAGATGGCAAAGAGATGGAAATATCCATAGAAGAAGTGGAAGTAGGAGATATTATAATTGTTAAGCCTGGAGAAAAGATGCCTGTAGATGGTAAAGTGGTTGAAGGCATCACATCAGTGGATGAATCCATGCTTACTGGTGAAAGTATTCCAGTTGAAAAGAATATTGGAGATGACATCATAGGTGCCAGCATAAACAAGAATGGAACAATAAAGTACAAGGCAACAAAGGTTGGAAAGGATACCGCTTTAGCACAAATAATAAAGCTCGTAGAGGATGCACAAGGCTCTAAAGCACCAATAGCAAAGATGGCTGATATAATTTCTGGATATTTCGTTCCAGTGGTTATAGTACTAGCGACTGTTTCAGCTCTGGCCTGGTATTTCATAGGAGGACAAACCACAGTGTTTGCATTGACGATATTTATATCAGTACTTGTAATCGCATGTCCTTGTGCACTAGGTCTGGCAACACCAACAGCTATAATGGTGGGTACAGGTAAAGGGGCTGAGAATGGTGTTTTAATAAAAAGTGGTGCTGCATTGGAAACTACTCACAAAATAAGAACAATAATATTTGATAAAACAGGTACCATTACGGAAGGAAAACCAAAGGTTACTGACATAGTTGTGGCAAATGATGTGAAGCAAGAAGATCTGCTACAATTGACAGCATCAGCAGAGAAGGGATCCGAGCATCCCCTGGGTGAAGCCATAGTAAAGGATGCAGAAGAAAAAGGATTGGAATTTAAGAAGGTGGAGAAGTTTAATGCCATACCAGGACATGGAATTGAAGTCATCATAGATGGGAAGGCTGTTCTCGCTGGAAATAGAAAGCTTATGGTAGAAAGAAGGATAGACATAGACAAACTGGAGGCAGCATCTGACAAATTGGCAGAAGAAGGAAAAACGCCTATGTATATTGCCATAGATAATTCAATTGCAGGAATAATAGCTGTAGCTGACACCGTGAAAGAGAACAGCAAAAGAGCTATTGAAAAGCTTCATGAAATGGATATAAAAGTAGCAATGATTACTGGAGACAACAAGAGAACTGCCGCAGCAATTGCAAAGCAAGTGGGAATTGACATTGTATTGGCTGAAGTGCTTCCTGAAGATAAGGCAAGTGAGGTTAAGAAACTTCAAGCTGAAGGCAAGAACGTTGCTATGGTTGGAGATGGGATAAATGATGCTCCTGCTCTTGCACAGGCGGATATTGGAATTGCAATTGGATCTGGAACGGACGTTGCCATGGAATCAGCGGATATCGTTTTAATGAGAAGTGACTTAATGGATGTACCAACAGCTATACAATTGAGTAAAAGCACCATAAGAAACATCAAGGAAAATCTGTTTTGGGCATTCGCATATAACACTGCGGGTATTCCAGTAGCCATGGGAGTATTATATCTCTTTGGCGGACCATTGTTAAGTCCGATATTTGCGGCAGCAGCCATGAGTCTGAGCTCAGTGTCAGTATTATTGAATGCTTTAAGGCTAAAGAGATTTAGACCAGTAAGATAGTATTGTCTTTATAGACAGAGTTCACTATTTATTTTGAAAGGGGAAAAACATATGGAAAAGAAAGTGATGATTGAAGGAATGAGTTGCCAGAATTGTGCACATCATGTAGATGTGGCTCTAAGAGATTTAGAAGGAGTTTCAAATGTCAATGTACTTCTTGAAGATAAGTATGCTTTAATTGAAGTTGAAAGCAGCGTCAAGGATGAAGACATCAGAGCAGCAATAAGTGATGTTGGATATGAGGTAACTGGGGTAGAAGTAAAATAGAAAATAAGGAAAAGCATATAGCTACAGAAATTCAGTTGAGTTTCTGTAGTTGCTTTTGTGAGTAGTTGGTTTGCCCGGAAGATTTTGATGTCTCAGGCTTAATTTTAATGATTTATCTAATACAGTCGAGTTCCGTAAACATTGATTTGCGTTCGATTGATTCAGTTTCAGTTATGATTAGTCCTTCAAATGATATATAATGTGATAAAGGGTAAGACTGATATAATAATGTACTACTTTGGAGTTGATCAAGCCTATGTTAAGAGATTCATTGAACAATAAAAATACTTGGATTATTGGAGTATTATTAGTGATAATTACTTTATTGCATTATTCCAACCTCACAGCGGTAAGAGAGCTTCATAATTTTTATAGGATGTTATATTATATCCCAATAATCCTGGCATCATTTAAATATAGACTAAAGGGAGGACTTATAACCTCTATAATTGTGTCCTTGTTATATGCTCCCCATATTTTTTTATTTAACACTGAACTAAGCATTATACTGATAAATCAATACCTGGAAATAATGCTATTTTTAAGTATTGGATTTATTACAGGCTGGCTAGTAGAGGGTGATTACAGGAAACAGAAGCTTTTAGAGAACAATATTGTCGAGATAACAAAACTTCAAAACTATACAAGAAACATTGTAGATAGTATTGATAGTGGTGTTTTGGCAGTTGATACAAACTTAGTGATTACAGCACTAAACAGAGAAGGTGAAAAGATCCTTGGGGTACAAGATGCAATAGGAGTAAATGCTTCAAGTGTATTTGATTATAGTATTGTGGATATATTGAACCAGACAAAACTACAGAAATTCAAATATACAGATATTAAAACTGTTATCAAGGTTGACGATGAGGAGAAATACCTTAAGTTAACCGTCTCACCTCTTCTAAACATACTCAATAAAATCCAGGGACTTGTAATCGTAATTGAAGACTATTCCAATGAAAAGTATCTTGAAGCACAAACTGCCAGAGCTGATAGATTATCAGCAGTTGGCGAGTTGGCTTCCGGTATAGCCCATGAAATACGAAATCCCATGGGTATAATAAAAACAATCAGTCAAACACTTCAAAAGGAAGAGGATCAGGAAAGCATGGTGGAAGGTCTAGGTATTATTGTTAAGGAAGTGGATAGGGCTAATAAGGTAATCCAAACACTTCTGAATTTTGCACGACCAGATGTGAATATAGTTGAGAAAGTTAATACTGGAGCATTAATTGATGAGGTATTAATCATAATAAATAAATATGCCATAAATAAGAAAATAGAAATATTTTGTGACATTGGAAGAGAAATTGTCATTATGGGTGATAAGGAGAAGCTGAAGCAAGTATTTATTAATATATTATTAAACAGCATACAGTCCATGGAAAACGGTGGTAAAATCTGGATAAGCACTGAGGTTGGCGACTTAGGTGTAAGCATTAGCTTTAGAGACAATGGGACTGGGATTGAAAAGGAAGATTTAAGCAAAATATTCAATCCTTTCTTTACAACCAAGGAAGATGGCACCGGGCTTGGTTTGTCAGTATCAAATAGGATTATCCAGGATCACAATGGCTACATTACAATTGATAGTGTAGTTAATGAGGGTACTATAGTAGTGATTTACTTACCATTATATGAATAGGAATTCGCAATTAGAACAGTGGAGAGAAGGTGAAAAAGTGATCAGGAAAATATTAATTGCCGATGATGAGCCAAATATGATATGGGCCTTAAAAAAAGCTTTGTCCAAAGAAGAATATGAAATTATAAGCGCTGATAACGGTGAGGAAGCTGTGGAGGGTTTAGCTGAGGAACCGGACCTAATTATAATGGATTTGAAAATGCCCAAGATGAATGGACTTGAAGCATTAAGAAAGATAAAGGAAATCAATCCCAAGATCCCTGTTATAATGATTACCGCTCATGGTACTACTGACACTGCTGTTGAAGCCATGAAAATTGGAGCCCTGGATTATATATCCAAGCCTTTTGACATAGATGAGTTAAAAGTCGTCATAAAAAAGGCATTGGAATACAAGAGCTTAAATGATGAAATTAATTATCTTAGGGAAAGACTGGATGAAAGCAGTTCAAAGATAGTATTTAAGAGCAGGTCCATGGAAGAGGTATTGAAACTGGTTTACAAAGTCGCACCAACTGAAGCCAATGTTCTAATACTTGGTGAAAGTGGTACTGGTAAGGAACTAATAGCAGATGAAATTCATAGATTAAGCAAAAAAAATAAAGGACCGTTAATCAAGCTAAACTGTGGAGCTTTCGCGGAGAATCTCTTGGAAAGTGAACTGTTTGGATATGAAAAGGGAGCCTTTACAGGAGCGGTTTCCAGGAAAAAGGGTAAGTTTGAATTGGCTGAAGGAGGCACTGTTTTCTTGGATGAGATTGGTGAAATAAGTGAAGCCATGCAAGTAAAGCTTCTGAGGGTTTTGCAGGAAAAAGAGTTTGAACGTGTTGGAGGGGAGACAACAATAAAGGGTGATTTTAGAATAATTGCTGCAACCAACAAGGATCTGAAGTCAATGGTGGATGATAATAAATTCAGAGAGGATTTATATTATAGACTAAATGTTGTACCCATCAAGATATCGCCACTCCGTGAAAGAAAGGATGATATTCCACTTCTAATTGAATATTCAATAGATAAATTTTCATCTCAAATGGGCAAGAATAGGTTTAGGATCAGTAATGAAGCCTTGGATTTAATGATGAAATATGATTGGCCTGGAAATATCCGGGAACTGCAAAACATAGTGGAAAGATGTGTCATATTAGCATCTGGACAAGAAATAACAGAAGACTTGTTACCTAATGAAATAAAAAGTCAAAACAATTTGGTAGGTTCAAGTATAGTTTTGCCTGAAGAGGGGATATCCCTTGAAGAAGTAGAGAAGAATCTGATTATGCAAGCCTTGGAAAGAACAGATCAGAATCAGACTAATGCTGCTAAACTTTTGGGAATAACCAGACACACTCTAATTTATCGTATGGAAAAGTATAATATAATCACAAAATAAACCAAGCTTCAAAAGCCAGTAATTTTGGGATTGTAAAGTCCATAAGAATATTGTGCTTAAGACAAAGGGAATCGAGGGGATGTTTTGGAGTATAGGTGCAGGGTGTAAATATGATGAACGATACTAGTGGAAGTAAAAGAAACATGAGAGGTGGTTATGTATGAAGAAAGCATCTGTATTTATGGCATTCATGCTGGCACTGACGATGCTATCAACAGGAACAGTTTTTGCTGCAGAAAATGGCTTCGAAGCCAAAGCAAGCGACAAAAACCCAGCTTTTGAAGATATGGAGGATATGCATGATATGGATATGGAATGTGTGATAAATGTTAACAACAATGACTTGCATTTTTCAAGTATGGGACATATTATGATTCCTGGCAATGCAGCAGATAACACAGAATCCCCAATTTTTGACACCATGGATGGAATGGACATGGGGCATCTGTCCCCTCCGGATAGAGTAAAATAATCTATACAATTTGTGGAAATTGAGTAGCCCATATAGGAAATAAAAATGAGTTCTAGTAGATGGTTATATTATGCCATCTGACTGATAGGCTCCCATAAAATGGACATTTAAGTTTAGCCTGTCCATTTTATGGGGGCTTATCCTTTCTCAGATAATAAGGATGGTACACTACTGTTTACTCTCTGGATAAAATTTCCTTCAGTTCATCATTTTCCATAAACTCTTGGATAGATTTGACATTAAACTGATCCAATATCTTCATAACATTTTGATTGTCAAACGGGGTAAGTATAAAAGAATCCTCTCCAAAATCATTAACCAGCCTTGTAGCCTTCTCAAGATCAATATTTGTCTTAGGTCCACCTACACAGCCACCTACACAACCCATTCCTTCAATAAAGTTGGGATCACCTTTTTTTCTACTTTTAAGGGAATCCAATACCCTTTTACATTCCTTGATACCATTTACCTTGAGGGATTTTAGCTTGATCACCCTGGTAGGCTCCAGCCTGTTCAATACTGTTTTAACTGAAAAACTAACTCCTCCAGTTCGTGCATAAACTCTTCCTCCAAAGGATGCCTGATCCTTATCATCATCGTATAGATCACTAAAATCAAGATTCAAGGCATCAAAAATTTCCTTTAGCTCTCTAAAATTAAGCACATAATCGATCGCACCTTGCAAGTCGGGTTCCTTTATTTCACCTTTTTTCGCAACACATGGTGAAATAAACACAACTTTAGCATTATTATATAGCTTTTTCAATACTCTACCAGATGCAATCATGGGAGAAATCGATGGAGACAAGTAATCATATATATCTGGGTAGACTTTCTTGATCATATTGAACCACATCGGACAACAGCAGCTTGTCAAGAAAAAATCATCTTCGCTTTTAACGAGATCATTGAACTCATATGCTTCCTTGATAGTAAGAATATCTGCAAATAAAGCAACCTCAATCATATCTTTGAAGCCCAAAAGTTTTAAAGCGCTTCTCAATTTTCCCATACTTATTTCTTCACCAAATTGACCAACTATAGCTGGAGCAACAGTAACATAGACAGGAGAGTCCCCGTCCCTTAATAGATCAATTACCGGCATAAACTCAATCTTGTCAGCCACAGCTCCAAAATCACATGTAAAATCACTATATCCACAGCTTATAGTTTCATTCAGTCTGTTATACATTCCGGACTCATACTTTCCCAACTCGTTACATTCGCAATAAATTGAATTACATTGCTTACAAGGACCTTCCAGTTTGGAAACAACAGGTTGGTAGATTTTCATTGAGCTGTTGAGAACACTCAATTCATCATCAAAGGATTTCTCACCCTTTGGGTCTTGGCCCATCGCTAGTCTAATATGATTCCTGATAAAGGGCATGTCAGACTCATTAAAACCGTATTTGTTTTTTATGTACTCAGCAAGGTCATTTAGGTCATCTACGCTCTTTAGATCTCCTTTCCAATACCTTTTTACCAGCTCATTAAAAATATGCATTCGTTTTTCATTAAAATCCAAATACTTGTCATCCATAATTAACTCCTCACAATTTTATTTTCCTACTTTTTATTAGTTTACCCTAACGCATTGATACAAAACCTATGAAGGATTGAGATAAAGCAAATTAATCTGAAGATATCTTCTTTGTAGGAAAATTATGAGGAATCTATTTATGTTTCAAATATTAAAGTGTTTATCTCATCTAATTGACAGACAATTTATATTATGCTTTAATTAGGATATTAAAGAGAACACAAAAAACACCAGGGACGGTTCTTTTTGTTTGCATACAAAGAGATTCGTCTCTTCTCTTAAAAGGGGTGGATGACAATTGAATCATAAAGAGTTCAGGTACAGCTTGATGGTATTACTAGGTGCAATTTTATGGGGAACAATTGGAACTGCACAGCATTTTGCACCGGAAGGAGCCACACCCATATCAATTGGCGCAGTTAGGCTTGCAATAGGAGGTGGAGCCATTATGCTCTATGCATTCCTCAAAGGCAAGCTCAATGGCAAGGAAATATTGTTTAAAAGGAGTACATACATAGGGGCAGCCAGCATGGCATCCTTCCAACTAACCTTCTTTGCAGCAGTCTTAATGACAGGGGTAGCCATGGGAACTGTCGTGGCAATAGGAAGTGCACCTATTTTCGCAGGTCTGATTTCATTAATCGTAAACAAGGAAAGTCCAGGTATCAAATGGCTTGTTTCAACACTGGTTTCAGTATTGGGGTGCATTTTGCTTGTAACAGGCGGAGGAGACCTATCAGTGAATATGAATGGAATACTTATTGCACTTGGAGCGGGAGCCTCATATGCTGTATACACTGCATCAACGAAAAATCTGCTGGATATCTATTCGCCAGAGATGGTTACTGGAGTTGTTTTTACAATGGGTGCAATAATACTATCACCATTTCTTTTGATCTATAGCCTGGATTGGCTTAAAACAGCCCAAGGGCTGGGTGTAGCACTTCACCTTGGATTGGTTACCACAGCATTTGCATATGTATTGTTCTCATATGGATTATCTGGGATCAAACTTCATAAAGCTGTAACATTGACTCTGGCTGAACCTGTAACTGCAGCGATTCTTGGGGTATTTCTACTGAAAGAACAACTGTCAATGATTTCCGGTTTTGGAATGGGTCTGGTATTTGCAGGACTTGTTATACTTTCAATAACAAGGCCAGTTAGAAACAAGGAATCCCTAACTTAAAAGCTTATAAAGGCACTTCAAATCTCATGTAAAAGAGTTGAAGTGCCTTTTTCTAATTGTTTATAAGTTTATCCTGCATGTATGCTCGTTATTAGTAACAGATCTACTCAGCAATCTCCACTGTCTCAGTCTCAGGCTCCCATTCAACATCAAGGCCCATGTTTTCAACAATAAAACGCAATGGAACCACTATTCTGCCTTCCATTACTTCTGCTGGTACATCCAGTTCCACTGCTTCGCCGTCTACAGTTACTGTCATTTCTTCAACATTAAAAACAATCTCTGACTCCAAATAGGCTATGGTAGCAGTCTTGGACTCAACATTCCAGTCAACCTCAGCACCCAATGCGGTAGATATTGATCTTATTGGTACCAGGACTCTTCCTTCCTTGAGCACAGGTGGAACATCGAATTTAAGGTTTTTTCCCGGCATAAGGATATTTTCTGCAGGTAGCATCTTGATGCCTTCAATGCCCTCAAGAGATTCTGCATTCTCCATTAGGATATCCCACTCCTCCTGGGTGTACTTTTCCCTCATGACCTGCTGCATCTCCCTGATTTTCTGCTTCATAAGAGTCTTGTAGCCTTCGAACTCTCCCTTAAGCCCTTCAATCTCGGCTTGAAGTAAAGCCATAGCCTCTGAGTCCTCAGCTTCCTCAGCAGCCTCCAAAAGGGTCTCAAGCTCCTCAATTTCAAGCTCAAGCTCATCCTTCAGGACCTCTAGCTCATCCTTATCTGCCTCAAGCACATCCTTGATGCCCTTCCATTCCTTGTTTTGAATTTTGGATTTGCCTATTCCCTTGCCACGGCCCCTGCTTTCTCCATCTTCGTCGTCCGCTTCTTCCTCTTCCTCTGTTTCAACATCTTCAAACTCTTCCTCGATTTCAATTTCCTCTTCATCAGCCATGGCCACCATCGGCAATGCCATAACCATAGACAATGCAATCAAAAGTGATAAAAAGCTAAACAAACGTTTCATAAAAATCTCCTTTCTCCTATCTTGTTTCCAATCCAGGCAAATAAAAATGCTCTGGATGGGTTACCATTCAGAGCCATGAAAGTGCATAGCATGTCTTTGTGGCAACCCGGCTACCATAGTTTCCCTTAGGCCCGTGGCTTTGCGTCCCCTGCTTTAGCAGAGTTTGCCTTTTCAATTTGTTGGTGGAATCATTGTATTCTCCAAATATTAGCTGGAATTATGACAACTAATCCATAATTTGATGATACAGTTTAATGCTTTACCTGTCAATGATATTATTTATACCTGAACATAGCTTAACCTGGCAAAAAATAAATGGACGGTCATTTTTCAAGCCAAACTATGGCTTTAATACAAAATAACCGTCCCTTCTTATCTCTTTACTTAAGCTTCAGCCTAACCAATGTCTCATCAGTTGGCTGTCCGGTCTCCTTGTCCCAGCCCATGCTTTCATAGAACTCATCAAGCATGATCTCGGCATCTGCAACCTGGCCCTTGCCTAGGCCGTCAGGTGCGGGTTCCTGGGTAAGTCTAGCTGGAAGCTTCTCATCCTTTCTTCCAAAGCCCTCCCTGGCGTTGAACAATCTTTCAAGGTTAATGACCCTTTCAGCTGCCTCCATCATCTGATCCATTGTTTTGTCATCACCAGTGGCGGCATTGTAAAGTCCAGTCCAGGTGCTTCCCTTCACTGCAAGGGTGATGCTTGCAAACAGGCATACCCCAAGGAGATTGGTCATCATTGAAAGCTCCATAAAGGGCTTGACCCACCACTTGTTCTCATCCTCAAAGGGCGATACCTTCTCATTGATTCCAAGCTCGGGCTCAAGGTATCCAAAGGAGTCTATGACTGAAGCATAGGGTCTAAGGTGGTCGGCACCCCTAGGTGAGATAAGGTGTGAAAGGGATTCTCCCTTGCTGGCCCTTACGCCGCAGGATGCAAGCTCCATACCCTTGACCTGGAAAACATACTTCTCAGCCTCCGGACCGATTTTTCTCGCAGCCCTCAGTGATCCCTCGGCAAGTACATCTCCATAACCTTCCCTGTTTGCGATCATTTCTGTCATCTTGACCATTGCCTCTGCATTTCCAAAGGATAGGTCGATGCCGCCGGTTGTTTCCTTGTCGATGAGCCCCTTTTCAAACCATTCCATGGCAGATGCTATTGTCTGCCCCGTTGATATGGTATCAAGACCCATGCGATTACATATATATCCAGCCTTCACTATGGCGTTAAGGTCATCCACAAAGCACTTGGAACCAAATGCACCAAGGGTTTCATATTCCGGACCTCCGCCGGATTCACCCGCATACTCCCCGTCGATTATCTCTGTGTGCCTTCCGCAGGCGATTGGACAGCCAAAGCAAGCCCAAGCCTTCACCTTCAAATTATCATGGTAGGCCTTGTGACCAATCTTGTCCATGGCGGAATCAAAGGTGGTCAGCTGCCAGTTCCTGGTGGGCAGTAGACCAAGAGCATTGATTGAGTCTGTAAATGATGGGGTTCCAAATGGCTTCAGCTCCTCCCTTACAAAGGCTTCAGCATCCAGCTCCTCACGTGCCCTTTTGGAGAACTGGTCCATCATGTCAGGATTTTCAACATCCAGCTTGCCTGTACCATAAACCGCTACAGCCTTCAGGTTCTTTCCTCCCATAATTGCCCCAGGGCCTCCCCGGCCAGCCGCCCTGTGCTTGTCAATCATTATTGATGACATAAGGGACAGCTTCTCTCCGGCAGGACCGATTTCAGCGATTCTCACCTTGGATTCTCCAAGCTCCTGGCGTATTGCATCCTCGGTCTCCTCGGTGTTCTTGCCCCAAAGAGCGGCAGCATCCTTAAATTCCACTCCTTGGTCATTGATGTAAAGGTAGACAGGAGTATCACTTTTGCCGGTTATGATGATAACATCATATCCTGCACGCTTGAGCATGGGGGCAAGGTGGCCACCAACATTTGTCATGCCTATGGTCCCTGTAAGGGGCGACTTGTAGCCTATCACAAGCCTGCCTGATGAGGGAGCTCTGGTGCCGGTCAATGGTCCGGTTGTGAACACAAGCATATTTTTTTCATCCATGGGATCCATTCCTGCTTCAAGGTGGTCGTAAAGTATCTTTGCTGCATAGCCCTCGCCACCTACATAGAGATCCTTCCAATCCTTGTCAATCTCAAGCACCTCTGAGCTTCTGTCACTTAGGTTGATCTTTAGCATACTACCAATTACCGTACTCATTGAAACCCCTCCTTCTAATTCTCAAAAGATAAAAAACGTCCGCCATCAATGCTTCCATTCAAAAAAACAACAAGGGATTATCCACCTTCAGTGAATAACCCCTTTGCTAGCATGGCAGGTCAGAAAATCTCTTTTCTGGCCCAGTGTTCTGAGCTTCCGATTTGTGCCAACCATGATGTGGGAAAGACAGAATCGGAGTATATGTTCTATTTACACCTTAATAGTATCAGATTGTGAACATAAATTCAATACATTAATACAAGAAAGACAGGGAGGGAAAAGAGTTAAAAATAAAAGAATCGTTCCCAGTATTTCTGTTACATAAGTATCCGAAAGATTTGACAAATATCATTCATAATGACCAATTGATAATTATATGCTAGAATAATAAGGTATGGGAATTTGTATTTTTACTGAAATTCAGACAATTATATTCAATTTGAAATTATCATATTATCATTTAGAAAAAGGGAGGGGAAGACTTGAAGCAGATTCATAAGAGAATAAGGATGATAGTCCTGATAGTTGTAGCTGTTGTTTTCCTTTCCATATACATTGGAATAAAGGAACCAATATCATCAAGCCTTGAGGAGGGGGTTCTCAGCGATTTTCAGCTGACTGCCCACAACAAGTACCAGGTACTCAATGAAGCCCTGATAAATATAAGCAACAATGCAAGGTCCCTATCAAGCAGGACAAGCATAAAAAATTACATGAGAGATTATCTGGACGGAGAGACCACCTTTGAGGAGCTTAGGGACTATGTGATACCCAGATATGAAGAGGGAGTTGCAGTATTTGACAGGTCAAGAACCGCCGGAAGGGTTCTTGCGAACGGACAGATCATCCATGTCGTTGGCCCTGACAGGAACATAAAGAATTACATCGATTGGGACGTGACAGAAGTAATGATGAATCATTACTCCCAGGGGGTTGTGGTGGTTCAGTCTCCAATAATGGATGGGGAGGATATCCTCGGATTTGATGTGGTGCTTACAGACATCAGTCCCATTATCAGGCAGATGGAAGCGGGAGGCTATGACATCGACTTTCTTCCAGGCAACCAGGGTGATTCCATCATCAGGGAAAATGGAAGGGTTACTTCATATATTCACAGTGATTTTATCGGAAGGACCATTGCAATCAGCATGGATGAAGGGGATGTTCTGGGACCCTTGATGCAGTTCAGGAGAAGCCTGTACCTAAGGTATTTTCTTGTTCTTGCAGTTGTATTCCTTATAATCCAATTTCTTGGTGTCAGGTTTATCCAGAAATTCATCAGGGAACAACAAGGACTAAGAAGCATCGCCGAGGAAAATGAAAAGGAAAAGAAAACCCTGATAGATGAAATGAACCAGGGCTTCATTCTGGTGAGGGCAGCCAATAGGGACTATGAGGATTTCAAGGATTATGAAATAATCGATGTAAACAATACCTTTGAGAGCATGTCATCCATGCCAAGGGATGAGATAATTGGGAAATCATTGTATCAGCTTGTGTCCATAAGTAATAAGCTTGACACGAAAGAAATAGATGAAGTCTTGGAAAGTGGAGAATCCAAGCAGTTTGAATACCATGTTAAGGAAATGGGCAGATGGTGGAACCTGTCTGTATACAGACCAAGATTGTCATATCTGGCCATAGTTCTTGATGACATAACTGACAAGAAAAACATCCAGTTGAAGCTTAGGGACCGGGAAGAGACAATGAGAATAACACTTGATGTTGCAGGTGAAGGTCTATGGGACTGGCACTTTGAAGAGGGAGTTGTAAGGCACAACAAGAAGTGGTGTGAGATCATGGGGGTCCCCCATGACTCTGACTTCCATAGGATAGACCAGTTTGTTGCCCAGGCACATCCAGAGGATGAAGACAAGCTAAGGGACAATATTGCCAGGGCAATGAACGGACAGGAAAATCTCTACAGTGAACACCGAATGCTATTGCAGGATGGCAGAACCATCTGGATTCGGGATAGGGGAACCCTTCTGACTGATGAGAAGGGAAAGCCCGTGAGGATGATTGGTAGCATGGCGGATATCACAGCCCAGAAAAATGCTGAACAGGAGCTTTTCCTTGAAAAGGAGATCTTCCAGTCAACTCTGCTGTCCGTAGAGGATGGGATCATATCAACTGATGTGGAGGGTAGGATTACTGTTCTAAACCCAGTAGCTGAGGAAATGACCGGATGGACATTTAAGGAAGCTCAGGGAAAGCCTCTGAAGGATGTATTTGACCTGCGCAATCCAGAAAGCGGAGATCCTGAGGATATCCTGGCAGTGACAAGACAAACCGGAAACGGTAACCACAGAAGGGCACTCATGGTCACAGGCTCTGGAAAGGAAGTGATCCTTAACAACAGCATCGCAACAGTTAGACTACAAAACGGCCAGGTCATGGGGCATGTCATAGTATTCAGGGATATCACCGAGTCTGTCAGAAAGCAGGAGAAGATTGAATACCTGAGCTTCCATGACGAGCTCACCGGCCTTTACAACAGAAGATATATCGAGGATGCCATTAAGCGGCTGGATACCTCAAGGAATATTCCCTTTACTGTCATGATAGTTGACATGAACAACCTGAAGCTGACCAATGATATCTTTGGACATGAAATGGGAGACCGCATTATAAGGGAAGCTGCCAAGCTGCTAAATGAAACCCTCAGAGCCGATGATATAATAGCAAGGACCGGTGGGGATGAATTCCTGATACTGCTTCCGAAGACATCAGCAAAGGAGGCCGGAGAAATCAAGGAAAGAATCCAAAGAAATGGACATTATCACAGGGTTGAATCCCTTAGGCTTTCACTTGCGGTTGGATTCTCCACCAAGACCGCTGAGGATGAATCAATCGATGACAACCTAAGGTATGCGGACTCCAATATGTACGAAAACAAGCACAGGAACAACCAGGATGTGAAAAGGGAGATTATCCTGGATTTCCTTGAGGAGAACAGAAAAAAATTCCAGGATGAAAGGCAGCATAACGAAGAGACCAGCCTAATGGCAGCAGCTCTTTACAGGGAGCTTGGCAAGTCCCAGGTAGAGGTTGAGGAGTTTAAAAAGGCTGTTGAGCTCCATGATATTGGCAAGATAATAGTCTCCGAGGAAATACTCAATAAAGAGGAAGCGTTGACAAATGAAGAGAAGACAATCATCAGGCGGCACTCCCAGGCAGGCTATGAAATACTCAGAATTCTGGGACACCATGAGAGGTATGCCAAAGCCATTCGCTTTCACCACGAGAGGTATGATGGAAAAGGCTACCCTGAGGGTCTTATGGGAGAGGAGATACCTCTTGAAGCCAGGATTATCTCAATAGCGGATGCCTACCAGTCCATGACCTCACATAGACCATACAAAAAGGCCATGAAAGCCCAGGATGCCATAAGGGAGCTTAGGGAAAATGCTGGAGCCCAGTTTGACGAGGATCTGGTGGAAATCTTTATCACCAAGGTCATACCAAATCTATAGAATATTACAAGGACTGCAGGCAATCATAAATTGGTCTGCAGTTTTTTTGTGTAAAAGCGTGAAAAACAACTTCAAAACTTTAGTGCGGTAAACAATTGTGGGTATAAATCCATTGAGAAGCCATTGCTAGCAAACAAAGAAAGGATTGAGTGCAATGATTGTAAGAATAAAAAAGCCCTAAGCTTCCTGCTGGTTTTTGCCATTCTCTTTGGAAGCTCTTCAAGCCTCATGGCGGAAACACAACCATCCATATTTGATGGGACCCAGAGCAGCTGGGCTGAGGAGGAGCTTATTGAAGCCTACAACCTGGACCTGACATATCCTGGAGTAATGAATAGCTACAGGAAGAACATCACAAGAGAGGAATTCTGCATCCTTGCCGTCAGGCTCTATGAAGCCCTGTCAGGCAACCAGGCCATGGGAGGAGTCAATCCCTTCCAGGACACAACTAACGAGGACATTGTAAAGGCCTATCATCTGGGTATTGTCAAGGGAATCAGCGCAACAGAGTTTGCACCCTACAAGGATATAACAAGACAGGAAATATGTGTAATGATACACAGGACCCTTAAGGTCGCCCTAACTGGAATTGAGGAAGGCTACTCAGGTGAGTTCCCATTTTCAGACCAAAACAGCATAGCCACCTGGGCAATTGATTCCGTAAGATTTGCTTATGGAAACGATATTATGAAGGGGATAGGGAATAATCTAATAGGACCTCTTCAGAATACAACCAGGGAACAGGCAATCGTACTTATGAAAAGAACCTATGTAAGCTTTAAGGACGGAGAGCCCCAGGAGCCTATAGAGCCGGATCCTGGAACACTATTGCCTGAGGATAACTCAGGGACCATTTCAACCTACAAGAATGTGCTGAATCTGACCAATCCTCTGGATAATTTCAGAGCCATGGCTGAAGGGAACCTATTCTTCCCAAAATATGATGATAGGATTGACCTTTACGTGGCTACAGGTGAAGCAAAGCCCCTTGGTAAGCCCAGCACCGGATCAATGGTTCTGCAGCCCATAAACCTTAATCTATTGTCTACAGAGCAGCAGAAGAACATCTACACCGATTCCACCATGTCTTCATTTGTGGACAGGGAGGGTGAGACCAGAAGATGGTTCTACTTCAACCTCAAGAATGCAGCGGGTGCCTCCAAGGTGGTTTGGCAGGTTTCCCAGGTCCAGTTCAATGGCTTTGAAAGCAACTGGAGAAATCCTCTTGGACTTCTTGCATCTGGAGAGGTGGGAGCTGGGACAAATGAGTTCCAGATTGATTTCTCAAAAATTGATATTGCGTCTGGGGATGACATCATAAAGGTTGCCCTAAACACCAGCCTGATCAACACCAACCTAATAAACCTTGAAACAATAAAGACAGATACAATCAACACTGATTTGATTAAGACAAATACCATAAATATAGATGACCTGAAGCTAAAGACTGGATACAATCCCATCACCTCAAGCAGAAGTGTCTACTACGTAAGGGCTATCCCGATTGACAGCCTTGGCAAACCAATTGGAGACCCTGGAATGGGAATGGCTGTAATCTATGGTGAGAAAATACCAGAGGTCAATTACGACGGGAAAATCAATTCTGATTTTCAGCTTTGGGTTCCATGGGAATCTGGTGGAATTGGAGGAGGAGAACATCCCAACTATCCTGAATACAGAACTGTTTTCAGGGTGGAGCCAAGGCTTGAGAACAATAGACTATTCCACTTCAACGGCATCGATCCGTCAACTGAAAGGATCATTCTCCAGTTCTCAACTGAAAAGTTTCCAGCAAGCTGGGGAGCATGGCCAAATACTCCAAACATCATCCATGAGGTTGAGTATGATTTGCCAGTTCCATTTGTGCATACAAACTATCCCAATACGGTGATGGTAGATATAGCAAAATTTGCAAAACCTTTAAATGAGATGAAGGAAGGGGACGCCATCAAGTACTATGTAAGAGGCCTAGCACTTAAGCCCTCAGTAACTCCCGGGGAGTACCAGGTGAGCTACTCATCCCCTCTTACCATGGAATATGAGTTTGGAACACCTGTAAACTACTACAGCGACAACCCATACAAGTATGTTAACAAGCTTCCCTACTCATTACCCGATATAAACATCAAGAAGTATGTAAAGCCAAGATGGCCGGATAAGAATTACCTGGAGCATTATTATGTTTACAGGGCTCCAAAGTGGAATGAAATCCAGTCAAAGTTCAAGAATACTGAGACGGGCGAAATCCTCTATCCATATATGACCCACATAGCATACTACAAGGACAAGGGGATAGATACTCCAGATGAATACGAAAAGGAAATGATTCCAAGGGTACTTGCAAAATATACCAAGGTTCATATTCCAAAGCCTGATGATGATGACGAAACATGGTATCAGCAGCTCTTTGCAGGTGTTGTAAACTTCTTCAAGGACCTTGGAAATGTTGTAAAGACAATTGTAAACCAGGTAAGTGACGCCTACGCAAGACTGAAGGATAAGCTGATTATGTTTGTTGTTGACCTCTGTCCAATTGATGCCCTTAAGGGATACTTCAAGGCGACTCTGGAGGCCTGGGCCAATTACGGATTGATGTGGCTTGGAATTCCACCCACACTTCCAAACTTCGACCAGCTTGCCGAAATGAGCATGGATTATTACGTTCAGGTTGTTCTCACTGAAACAGGAATTCCTCAGAGTGAATGGACAGAGACTCTGGTTGAGGACATTACAATTGAGATGGGCAGGCAGCTTGATGAAGCAGCCAATTATGCGGACAAGAATCCAATAGATGCACCCTTCCTAAAACTGGACCCGGACTTTATGTACAAACCGGCCTATGTGGAACTTGAGATAAATAATCCAACAGACAAACCTACAGTTCCTGGAATGATCGAGTTGGGTGTTACCTTTGAGTTTGGTTACTATGATATAGTCAATCCAGCTTCCGGACTATACCTGGAGTTTCCTTCACATTATGCATATAGTTCAGATGCAGCTTGGCAAAATAGGACAACTTATGTGAATCACTTTGAAAAAGGATTGAATGGATACACAGTTAACTACTCCCAGGGCTATAAGGCAGTTTATGATGTATTCATTCCAATGAAGGAAGTAAAGGTTCCAAGCCTAAGAAAAGGAGACTCAACAACCATGATAGTTTACCTTGAGCCATTCAAGGATGGTAGATTCACCAGATATCCTGGTGCTGAAGGAGTATCAAATGTTGATTTTGAAAATATGTACTTCAATAATGGCAATAAGAAGCTCACCTACTTCAACGCAAGGGGTATCTTCCCAACGGCTGAGGAGCTCTACCTAGAGGCGGATGGTATTTTCTACCTGGACCCTGAGACACAATATGTCTACTACAATGAAAGCAAAGCACCCAAGACCAGTGAAAGGCTGCAGAAACCAGTCAGCGTGGATTGGAAGAGGTAGATCGAAGAAATGGTAATGGACCAATGCAGGGGACAGATGTTTTATCTGTTCCTTGCCTATGGTTTGTAGAATCAACTAACTGGGTATATGATTAACGAAAATACATAGTTAAGTGAAACAAGGGGGTAATGAACTTAAGGGCAAGCTGGACGCCCATACTCTTAAGTGAACCGAGGCGTAACCGACCATTTTAGGTCGGTTTTTTGCTTTTTAGTATCGTGGAGGCGATGAATTTATGAAGAAAAAACTACTACCTATCATAATGATTTTAGTATTACTTATTGCGATACCAGTACAGGCATTTGCAAAAATGCCAGAAGTAGACATGCAACTTAGATATCTAAACATTGGAGATTCAATAGCATATGGTCTCAGTGCAGCACCTGGATTGAGCTATTTTGAACGTTATGCCAAATATCTTGAGGACAACTATGGACTGGATGAGAACTGGCCATATCCAGAAGCTGGCGGTGCAGTTAATGCAGGTGTTGAAGGTCTGGATAGTATGGAGCTGCTGGAGGCATTACAAGAAAATACTCAACTTAAAGGTCTTGTAATGCAAGCCGATGTTATAACCATAAGCATAGGAGGAAACAACCTGCTGACACCTGTAATTGGTGCAGTTGCTGAGCTGTACGAAGTAGACCCTTCATCATATCCATCATCAGGGGCCTTTATTCAGGCTCTTTTGGGGGAAATAGGGGCTGAAGGGGAGATGGCATGGAACATGAGGCTGGCAGCATTTACAGCATCGGCCTTAAGCTCTGACCCTGGCACCTTGGGATATGCGCTTGAAGCCAGGACAGAACAATTCCTGTCAGACTGGCCAGCAATACTTGATGAAATCGAAGAACTCAATCCAGATGCCCATATAATAGCCATGACCCTTTACAACCCAATCGAAGAAGAGGATAATCTAGATTTGTATCATCGATATGAGGAGCTTGTCAGACCAATGAATAAGGCAATAATGAAAACACAAAACAGGGCAATGGTAGCAAAAGTTGAAAAGTCATTCGCCAAGGAACCTGATGCAGTTGCCTTTAAGCTTACTTGGACAGATGGTTACCCACCAGTATTGATCGACCCGCATCCAACAACAATGGGTCATGGAATAATCTTTGAGGAGCTTATGAAGGGTAGAAGCCCAAGATCATTCCAATGACAGTAATAAAAACTTAAAACCCCCTTGCCATTTAACTTTAATACGCCAGCCATAAATTATGGTTGGCGTATTATATTTAAGCAAAAATAAAAACAACCATTACTACATTAGCCAATAAAGTGGTATAATCATATTTAATATTTATGGAGATACTCGAAAGGAGTGTGGGAATTTGACTATAGAAAAGGTATCAATAGTAGGAATGGGGTCACTAGGTCTTATATTTGGCAGTTTTCTGATGGATAAGCTGGGCAGGGAGAATGTCGAATTTGTAATGGATGAAAAAAGATTAAAGAGGTATTCCGGTGTGGAAAGACATATTAACGGGAAGAAATATGATTTTAAGCTTGTATCAGAAAATGAGAAAGACAGTCCGGCAGACCTTATAATATTTGCAGTCAAATCAACGGGTTTGGAGGATGCTGTTGAAATTGTTAGGAACAAGGTTTCGGATGATACAATAATCATATCGCTGCTAAATGGAATAACCAGTGAAGAGATAATAGGAGAAGCATTGGGAAAAGAGAAAGTGATCTATACCATTGCCGAAGGAATGGACCCAATAAGAACAGGACACAACCTGGATTACACGAAAATGGGTCAAGTACGGATAGGAATAGACAAGGAAATAGAAGAAAAAAAGGAAAGGCTGGAAACAGTCCTTGAGATGTTCGACAGAACAGGTTTTCCATATAAGCTGGAAGAGGATGTAATGCGGAGACTGTGGAGCAAATTTATGCTCAATGTAGGAGTAAATCAAGTGCTTATGATCTATGAAGGAAACTACGACACAATCCAAAAGCCGGGTCCTGCAAGAGACCTTATGATTGATGCAATGAAGGAAGTAATTACTCTGGCCGAAAAGGAAAATATCAAAATAACAGAGGCTGACATAGACTACTACGTTTCACTGATTGATTCTCTAAATCCAGAAGGCATGCCATCAATGAGATATGATGGTATTCATAAAATAAAGTCAGAAGTTGAGATTTTTGCGGGTACAGTATTGAAGTATGGTAAAAAGCACGGTGTACCCACTCCAATAAACCAGGACATTTACGATAGAATAAAGGAAATTGAATCCAAATATTAGAAGCTAAGATTAACGTCAATTTAAAAATAATTGACGTTTTTTCTTTGAAAAACTTTTCCAAAAAGGATTGACAAGCAATTGACAAGGGAGTAATATATACATATACACATAAGTGCATATGAACATGTCTTAAAAACATTTTGAGAGGAGATAAATATGGATCAACTTACAAATATTTTTAAAGTTTTATCTGATCAGACAAGACTAAGAGCTGTAGTATTGCTTTATAAGGAAGAATTGTGTGTATGTGAGCTTGAAGGGGTATTGGAGTTGTCACAGCCAAAGATATCCAAAAGCCTTTCAAAATTAAGGGATCTCAATCTTGTTGAGGATGAGCGGAAGGAAAAGTTCGTCTTTTACACACTTAAAAAGGACAATCAAATACTTAATCGAATAATACAGGGAATTCTTGAAAATCTGGAGGAGTATCCCCAGATTCAGGAAGATATCGACAGACTTGGTGAAAAGGAGAAATACCTTAACAAGTGTAACCCTTTGTCAATACTTTAATAGACTAGGAGTGATAACGTGGCAATTTTTAGTTGGCTTAACAGCCAGTTGTTAAAAATGGAGTGGCTATACGAACTTGTGGAGCTGCTTGTAGAAAACGTATTTGGACTTGATATAAATGAAAGAATTGGTGGAAGTGTTCACTTCTTTATATATGATGTTGTGAAGATATTCATATTGCTATCATTTCTTATTTTTACCATCTCGTATATCCAAAGCTTCTTTCCCCCTGAAAGAACAAGAAAAATACTTGGAAAATACAAAGGCATATCAGCAAATATCCTGGGAGCTCTCCTCGGTACAGTAACACCATTTTGTTCCTGCTCTTCAATTCCCTTGTTTATAGGATTTACAAGTGCCGGGCTTCCAATTGGAGTAACATTCTCATTCCTCATATCATCTCCACTTGTGGATCTTGCATCAGTATTACTCCTTGCAAGTATATTTAACTGGAGGATAGCGATAGCATATGTGATAGTCGGATTGATCCTGGCTGTAATCGGAGGTTCTATCATAAGCAAGGCAAAACTGGAGAAATATGTTGAACCATTTGTATTCAACAACAATATGATGGATACAGAACAGGAAGAACTGACCAGGCATGACAGGATAATATTTGCAAAAGATCAGGTAATGGACATCATAAACAAGGTTTGGTTATATATACTGATTGGTGTAGGAATCGGAGCACTTATTCACAACTGGATTCCTGAAAGTGTCATATCGGCGATACTCGGACAGGACAAATGGTACTCAGTGCTGTTGGCCACATTGGTGGGAATCCCCATGTATGCTGATATATTCGGAACCTTGCCAATTGCCGAAGCTCTTGTAGCAAAGGGAGTTGGAATCGGAACAGCCCTCTCGTTTATGATGGCAGTGACTGCGCTTTCCCTGCCTTCACTTATTATGCTTAAGAAGGTTGTAAAGACAAAGCTGCTTGTCATATTTACTGGAATTGTGACTGCAGGAATCCTAATAATTGGTTATACATTCAATTCATTTGGACATTTTTTCATATAAAAAGAAAAATTTGGAATACAGTTTATTTAATCAGGAAGTCTTTCTGAACAGGGTATAAATTTAGTGAAACAATATTAAATTGTGAACTATTTAGATACTGCTGTAGAACATCCTTTAGTAGGGAGGGATTAAGATGTTTGAAAAAATAATAATATCCTCAGAACCATCTTCTGAAGAGCATGACATTACAGAGTGCTTGAAGGGGTTGAAAAAGCTGGGAACAGAAAAATGTCTGCTATTGTACTGCCTGGATCCAAGTGAAGGAGGGGCAAAGATATCATCGTTTTATCAAAAGACTTTGGAAAGTTACGCGGAAAAACAAAAGGTCATATTGGAAAGCCAGGGATATGAGGTTGAGAAGAGCGTTGATTTTGGAGAGGCCGACGATGAGGTAAATATGCTTGCCAGAGATTATGATTACTCTTTGGTCGTAGTAGGTGGGACAATCCAGTCAATAATAAGGGAGAAATTCCTTGGAGGAATGGAGTATAAAATCATACATCATTCCAGGATTCCAGTTCTTGTTGTCAGGATATCTAAAGCCTATGAAGATGAGCTGCTGACCGAAAGATGCCAGATAGCTGACCATGTTTTATTCCCTACAGACTTCTCAAACAACTCAAAGGAGGCTTTTAGACTGATCCTGGAAATGGTAAAATCAGGAGTGAAAAAGGTCAGCCTTGTACACGTAGCTGAAAGGAACATTGCAGATGAGTCAAAAAGAGAGATTATGGAGAAGCTTCAGGGATTTGAAATGGAGCTTATCAAGTCGGGAGCAGAAAAGGTTGAAGTGAAAATACTACATGGTGAACCATCTGATGAAATCATTGGCTACACCGAGGAATCAGATGCTACACTTGTTGTAATGGGATCCCAGGGAAGAGGCTTTCTACAGGAAATTTTCATCGGAAGTGTAAGTCATGACCTGGTTCGCAGGTCACCGGTTTCAGTGCTATTGGTTCCTGCGAAAAGATAATTGCTTGAGCAGGAATACAGGAATATAGGTATACAATTAAAAGGAGGAAGATTGGATGATAGTTAAAGTTTTGGGAACAGGTTGCAAGAAATGCCAGAAGACCGAGGAGAATGCCAGAGCTGCTATAAAGGAGCTTGGAATCGATGCAACAATTGAAAAGGTTGAAGACGTACAGGGAATCATGTCATATGGCGTCATGGCAACTCCTGCATTGGTTGTTGACGAACAGGTCAAGGTCAAAGGAAAGGTTCCAACTGTAGAGGAAATAAAGAAGATGCTGTAAGGTATAATGGCCAGGTGAGAAAATCACCTGGCATATGCATATTATATGTTGACAGCGTCATATTTTGCTGTTAGTATATGAGTGAAATCAAATATACTCATATAAGAGGTGAAAAATTTGGATAATCTATTTAAGGCTTTGGCAGATGAAAACAGGCTTAGAATCCTTAATCTGCTATTTCATTACGAGCTTTGTGTTTGTGAGTTCGAAGTAATTCTTGATCTTACACAATCAAATGTGTCGAGACATCTTGGGAAGCTTAAGTCTAATAATATTATAACAGGATATAAGGATGCACAGTGGATTCACTACAGAATAAGCAACGAGTTCAAGGGAGAAAACAAGATGCTGATGGAATATCTTATCAATAAATTTAGCTCCGAGGAAATATTTACAGCTGACCTTGAAAAGTGCAGGGCGTATGTTGAAAGCCCATACACATGTCAGACCATAAACAACGAAAAGGAGCTTGTCCTATCTTTGTTTAATAATTTATAATTAATACTCTTATGGAGGCGATAAAATGTCAAAAGAGAATCTAGCAGGAATAAGTTTTTTTGAGAAGTACCTTACAGTCTGGGTGGCACTGTGCATGGCTATCGGAGTTGCAATAGGCGTATACCTTCCAGGAATCCCGAAATTTTTAAGTCGATTTGAATATTATAGTGTATCAATACCAGTTGCAATACTTATTTGGCTTATGATCTATCCAATGATGCTTAAGGTTGACTTTAAAAGCGTCAAGCAGGTTGGGGAGAATCCTAAAGGTCTAATAGTAACATGGGTGACAAACTGGCTGATAAAACCATTTACAATGTTTGGAATAGCCTATCTTTTCTTCAATGTATTCTACAGTAATCTAATCGATGCGGAGATAGCAAAGCAATACCTTGCAGGAGCTGTGCTTCTTGGAGCGGCACCCTGTACGGCAATGGTATTTGTTTGGAGTCACCTTACAAAAGGAAATCCGGCATACACCCTTGTACAGGTGGCTACAAACGACCTGATTATCCTGGTTGCATTTGTTCCAATAGTGGCACTTTTACTTGGAGTAAGCGATATTTTTGTACCTTGGAATACCCTCTTTCTTTCAGTAGTGCTGTTTGTTGTAATACCACTAGTTGCAGGAGTTGTTTCAAGATCTGTAATAACAAAGAACAGAGGACTTGAATACTTTGAAAAGGTATATATCCCAAAATTCAATAATGTAACAATCGGAGGATTGCTTCTTACCCTTATTATCATTTTCTCATTCCAGGGACAGATAATAATTGATAATCCACTGAACATTCTTCTTATAGCAATACCTTTGATAATTCAGACATTCCTGATCTTCTTTATCGCATATATGTGGGCAAAGGCATGGAAGCTGCCACACAATGTAGCAGCACCGGCTGGAATGATTGGAGCATCAAACTTCTTTGAGCTTGCGGTAGCCGTAGCAATTTCAGTTTTCGGAATAACTTCAGGAGCAGCCGTAGCAACGGTTGTAGGAGTCTTGGTCGAGGTTCCAGTAATGCTCTTATTGGTAAAGATAGCAAACAATACAAGAGGCTGGTTTACAGCTTAATGATTTGGCTCCCTTAAAAAGGGAGCCACTTTTATGTGCAAATACAGTCCATATCTGATATACTATAACTTTGTAACATTGGGTGTATAAAACCACTAAAAGTGAGGCAGACCATGGATAGAGAAAATATAAAATCAAACAAGAACAAAAAGCCCTATTACGGATGGATTATTGTGGCAGTGGCAGCCCTGACACTGTTTTTTTCAGGGCCAGGACAGACATTTTCCGTATCCATATTTATAGATTATTACGTTGAGACCTTTGGCTGGGGAAGAACTGAAGTTTCCAGCTACTATTCCATGGCAACCCTTTTTGCGGGATTTACTCTTCCCTTAATCGGAAGAGCAATAGATAAAAATGGCCAGAGAAAAATGGTGGCTATTATAGCATTTGCACTTGGAATGGCCGCTCTCTGGATGAGTTTTGTAAGAACTCCTTTGATGCTAATCATCGGTTTCTTTATGATTAGACTCCTAGGGCAGGGATCAATGACACTGTTGCCAAACACCTTGGTGCCTGCTTGGTTTCTAAGAAACAGAGGAAAGGCACTGAGTTTGATGGCTCTGGGAGGAGTGATTGGATCAGCTGCAATCCCACCGTTGAACAACTTTATGCTGGTAAACTTTGGAGCTGCAATAGCCTGGAGAACCTGGACGGCACTTCTGCTTTTGGTAATGATACCAGTTGGATGGACTCTTGTTAGAAATCGCCCTGAAGAAAAAGGGCTTCAGCCAGATGGGGATACAGATGAGGATATTGAGCAAAACAGATTTAGACCGGCAAAGAAAATCGAAGTAAGCAGTTACCCCTGGAGACTGGATGAAGCAATGAAGACCAGAGCATTTTGGTTCTTGCTCCTTACCATGGCAATTCCATCGATGATCAATACAGGGATAACATTTCACATAGTATCAATTATTGGAGAAAAGGGCTTTTCATCTGCCTTTGCAGCAACAATTCTAAGTATTATGGCACTTAGCCAGTTTCCTATGACATTTGTAGCTGGCTTTGTGGTCGACAATGTAAAAGTCCATTATGTTAAGGGTTTTAACTACATACTCTACTTGGTAGTTGTAGCAGCATTACTCCTGGGAAACAGTCCATCGTTACTTGTAATCTACGCAGTGCTGCATGGAGTATTCATGGCATTTGACTCAGTGAGTACAGGAGTGATATGGCCGAACTATTTTGGAAGTGTCAATCTTGGGAGCATACGTAGCATCACGATGACTTCGATGGTAGTGGGCTCAGCACTGGGACCCTTGCCCTTTGGTATGGCATACGATACTTTCGGAGGATACACTGAAATACTATTGATTATGATGGCATTTCCAGTGCTAGGGGCGCTGGCATCATTTGCATCACCTGCTCCAAAGGAACCGGAGCAAAAAGTGGAAGGAAACATCGAGTATCTGGAGGATTCAAATAGATAAAAGCAAAACCCAATTGCGCAGAATATTTATATCTGTTACAATTGGGTTGTTCTATGCTCTCAACTATGTAGAGATGTAATCTAAAAATAATATTAGATTTCAAAATCAGTGGTAACAATATAGCAGAAGGTAGATAAGGAAGGGATAGGAATGCTTGATAGGGAAAAAAAGATTTCAGAAATCAGAGAGAATAAAAGGGATCTGGAGGATTTCATTAAGCTTCACGAAGCCTTTATTTTAAAATCTGCATCCAGGGCATCAAGACACTTTGTCTCAAAGAGTGACGACGAATGGTCTGTTGCTCTAACTGCATTTTCAGAGGCAATAGAAAAATATGACCCAATCAAGGGAAGCTTCCTGACCTTTGCGGGAATGATAATTAGAAGCAGACTGATTGACTGGTTCAGAATAAACGGAAGACAATCAGCAGATGCACATACTGAAGACATGTACAATGATGTTGAGGATACAGGATACAATGACGACTTGAGGCTGGAAATCCACGCCCTTGGAGAAGCCCTAAGGGAATATGGGCTAAGCTTCTCAGACATTGCCAAGAACTCGCCTAAGGCTGAAAAGACAAAAAAAGCATGCAAGGAAATACTTTTGTACCTTATCAAGTACCAGGATTTGATCATTGAAATAAGACGAACAGGAACACTGCCAATAAAAAATATTGAAGAAAATCTCACCCTACCCCGAAAAACAATCGAAAGGCATCGTAAATATATAATAGCTGCAATGGAAATACTGGCAGGGGATTACCCCTATCTTTCAGAGTACCTGCGGTATGTCAAGGAGGAATAACTATGAAGGCAGTAATACTTGAAATAATAAAAGAAAGAGCAGTTGTTATGAAGGAAGACGGTACCGTTAGACGAGTCCGTAATAAGAACTATTCGATAGGAGATGAGATTTACATGAAGGAAGGTATTTTTTCACATAAAAGATGGGCACCGATTGTTGCTGCGCTGTTGATATTTGCAATGGTGGGAACAGGCACGTGGGCTTATGCAACACCAGCATATGAGATTAGCGTGATGGATGGTGAGAAACAAGAATATCTTTTTGAAGTTAATAGAATGGGCAATGTAATAAAAGTAAAATATGATGAAAATGATTATTTTGAAGCCATCGATCCAGAAATTTATAAAGGCAGAAATATTGAAGAAGCAATAGTTCTTATTCTTGAGGATGAGAAGTTTGTTTACGATGATTTTGAAGAAATTTTAATCACCGCAAATGCGGACAACAAGGAAGAATCAGAACAAACAGCAGAAAAACTACAGGAAAGAATAAAGGAATACTGGTCAGAGCTAGAGGAAGGTAAAGAAGAAGTAAACGAAGTGAATAAGACTCCTAGAGTTCATGGACTTAGTAAGGAAGACCTAGTTATATTAAATGACTATGACATAACACCTGGAAAATTAAATATCGTCAAGAATCTTATGTATATAGAAGATAAAGAAGAAGATGATCAATACGTAGAAAACTACTTGAATAAGCTAGAAGATAATTTAGAGGATGGAGAGAAGTTGTCTCAAAAAATCATGGAAGAATTTTCAGCTAGAAATGGCGAGAAAAACAATCCTAGTGTAAATGCACCGGGACAGGTAGATAAAGACGATAAGGAAAAGAAAGAGAAAGATACTCCTCCTGGACTAGAAAACAAATTGGAGGAAGGAACATCTTTAAGAGAGTCAAGAGAAGTAGATTCTGACGACGACAATGATTTTGAAGATGAAAATGAAGACGACACTGACGAATCTAGAAGACCAGAAAGCCCAGGAAATTCAGGCTCAGCTCCTGGAAGAAACTAAACCATACAAACAACTAATTATCGATAAAACCCAAAAGGTGTGCCACCCCACACCCAAAATAAAGCAAGGTCCCGTCAATTTGACGGGCCTTGTTTTTTGACGCTAAAGGAAGCGGAACCTTTGCATTGATTATTTTGGGTATATAATTACGGATACGGAAAATAATAACTGTAGTGATGCAATAAAATCGACCATTCAACGGTTATACTATCAAAGGAGCTATTGAGATGCTGCTATTTACATTTGTCTATGATGACAACTCAGGAAATAATCGAAACAATAAAATAGAAATAGACGAAAATCTTTTCAAAAGACTTGCCAAGGATGATATGACTGCTCTTGATGAGCTTTACTCCATCACAGAAAAGACAATGTATGCATATACAGTGTCTTTGACCAGGGATCACGATGTTGCTCTTGACCTTATGCAGGATACATATGTTAAGATTCTTTCTGCAGCACATCTTTACAAGCCAATGGGCAAACCCCTTGCCTGGATGTTTACCATAGCAAAAAATCTTCACTATTCAAATACAAGAAAGGAAAAGCGAAGTATCTCCATGGAACCTGAAGAGGTTGCGGATGATACGAGGTTTTCATACATAACCGATATGGACGATAGAATTGTCTTGGAGGGAGTCCTTTCAAGGTTGACTGAAGAGGAAAGGGAGATAGTGATGCTCCACGCAATATCGGGAATGAAACACAAGGAAATAGCTGAGGGTCTTGGACTTAACTTATCCACAACCCTTTCAAAATACCACAGGGCACTTAGGAAGCTCAGGGATTACCTTGAAGGAAAGGAGGCGAGGGCATGAAAGATAATCAAATACTGGATAGTCTGAAAAGATCAGCAGATCAGGCGCCAATAGATATACTGGACAGAATAAAGGAAGAACCTAGAACAAAGATGCTAAGACATGATGAAATAACAAAGCAGGATTCCGGGGTGCATCTTGTTAAAAGGTTCCTGCCCTACGCTTCCGTTGTAGCAGCATTCCTGCTTGTATTCTTTGGCTGGCAATACCAGACAAGGATGCCAGATAGTCGAATTTACATTGATGTAAACCCTAGCATTCAATTTGTTACAAACAGACAGGACAAGGTAATAGATATAATTGCTGAAAACGAGGATGGAAAAAGACTAGCAGAAAATCTTGATTACAAGGGGATGACAATATACCAGTTAACAGATGAGATACTTGATAGAATGATGAATGAAAGGTACCTTGATAAGGACCATGAATTCCTGCTACTCTCGGTCTACAATAATGATCAGGACAAGGCTGAAAGGCAGAAGTTAGATCTGGATAAAAGAATCCATGAATACCTTCAGCAAAGGGAGCTTCAACCGATAGTTCTTTCACAGAAGCTGGATAATACTTCAACAATTGAGAACTACGCAAATGAGTTTAACATATCTACAAGCAAGATGACATTTATTAGGAATCTTATTATCCTTAACCCTGAATTTCAAATCGAGGACCTGGTGGACTTAAGCATAGAAGAGCTTGTAAGATTAAGCCAGGGTATGAACTTGGATTTGGATAAGATAATTGATTCTACTGATTTTGAAAGAATACAGACGCCACAAGAAGAACCGTCGCGACCTGAACAATCATTGGATGATGATGACGACGATGACGATGGTGATGATGATGACGACGACGATGATGACGACGACGATGATGATGACGACGATGATGATGATGATGACGATGACGACGACGATGACGATCATGACGATGACGATCATGACGATGAAGATGATGACGATGATGACGACGATGATGATGATGACGATGACGATGACTATGATGACGACGATGATGAAGACGATGATGATGAAGACGACGAAGATGATGATGATGAAGACGATGATGATGACGAATAAATAATAAAAATTGAAAAATTGTGCAATAAAATTAAGACCTTAAGAGTTAACCAAGTATAGAAAGAAAAAGGAGGAACTAGAAATGAAACTTAAAAAGATTTATTACGCACTTCCAATTTTTATACTGGCAATAGTAATGGTGGGATTTGTAGCAGTTCAACCATCAAATTCACTTACAATGGATGTAAATCCAAGTATCGAGATTGTAACAAACAGACTGGACAGAGTGGTTGAAATCAACCCACTCAATGATGACGCAGAAGAACTTTTAAAAGACTTTGATCCAAAGGATAAGAATCTTGAAAGAACTGTTAATGACCTGGTGGATCTTATGATTCTTACCGGACACATAAAAGGTGGAGAAGATAATTTTGTCATGATTACTGTTGATGACGATTCAATGGACAGTAAGCTTGTTGAAAGAGTTAACTCTGCAATTGCAGCAATGCTTGAAAACAAGAAAATTGAAGCAACCGTATTGAATCAGGCGATTTCAAAGAGTGAAAAAGCAGAAAAACTTACTGGAGTTGCACTTGCAGCTCACAGACTCAATGAAATAGATGACGACCTTACTGCAGATGAAATCGGTGAGATGACAGTTAGAGAACTTATTCATTACAGCAAGGACCATAATATTCCAATAGAGAGTCTATTCAGAGTTGCTTCGGGAAAAACTGAAGTTACAACCGAAGGCAGAGTTATGATTTCAAGTGAAGAAGCAGAAAAAATTGCACTTGATAGAGCCGACGGCGAAATTGTAAAGATTGAGCTGGATGATAATAAGTACGAAGTAAAAATCAAATATGATGGAAAAGAGTATGAGTTGGAAATCCATGCAATAACTGGTAAAATTATGAAATTCGAAGTCGAAGATGATGATGACGATAACTATTATGACGATGACTACAAGGATGAATCAAATGAGCCGGCTGATTTGATATCAATGGATAGGGCGAAGGAAATAGCTCTTACTAGAGTTGGCGGCGGATCCATCATGGAATTTGAATCAGACGATGATGAGTATGAAGTGAAAATAAAGTACGATGGAAAAGAATATGAGCTAGAAATCCATGCAATAAGTGGTGAAATTATGAAGTTTGAAGTCGAAGATGACGATGACTATTATGACGATGACTATTATGACGATGAATACAAGGATGAACCAAATGAGTCAGCTAATTGGATATCTATAGAAGAGGCTAGAGAAATAGCACTTGAAGAAGTTGGCGGCGGAACAATAACAGAATTAGAGATAGACGACCACAAGTATGAGATTGAAATCAGATATGATGGAAAAGAGTATGAAATGGAAATCAATGCAATGTCTGGTGATATTATAAAGCTTGAAGTCGATGATGATGACTATTATGATGATTACAAAGAAGAATCGAAAGAGCCAGCAAACAGGATATCAATAGAAGAGGCTAAAGCAATAGCCCTTGAAAGAGTTGGTGGCGGAATCATTACAGAGTTTGAATCAGACGATTACGAATTTGAAATCGAAATCAAATACGATGGAAAAGAATATGAAATCGAGATCGATGCATACACAGGATATATTATCGACTTTGAAGTAGAGTATGAAGATTACGATGATGATGAAGATGATGACGACGAAGATGAAGACGACGATGATGAAGATGATGACGACGAAGATGAAGACGACGATGATGACGATGATGATGAAAGAGATGACGATTAAGAGTAGTTCTTAAGGGGGAGAAATCCTCCCTTTTTTTATGCCTTTTTTTCTAGTATAATCAATGTGGAGGGCGACACATGAAAAAAATTATACTTATAATAATTCTTGGAATATTACTTTCATATATGATACCTGGAATTCCTTCCTATACAGAGGAAGGGATAAAGCTGTATGTCAACGGACATCATCTGTCATTGGACCATAAGCCGGTAATAGAGGATGGAAGGACCCTAGTGCCAGTAAGACGAGTCCTGACAACCCTTGGTGCAGTTATTTCTTGGGATTCTGAAACAAGAAGCATTACTTGTGAGTTTCCTGAATGTATTATTAAACTAACGATAGATAATCCTACAGCCGTCGTAAATGGGCAGAACCATATTATGGAGGTGGCGCCCAGAATAATTGAAAATAAAAGCTACATGCCCATAAGATTTATTGCAGAGAGTCTGGATGCCCAGGTAAGCTGGGATGGAGATAATCAGATTGTCCATATAGATTCTGATAGAATAAATTATCATGGAGAGTATAAGGTCAAAAAGGTGGTTGACGGGGATACAATAGTAGTCCATTATAAAGGAGACGAGGAAACCGTAAGGCTAATAGGGATAGATACTCCAGAAAGTGTACACCCTGATCAAGAAAGAAATACTGAAAGTGGGGAAGTAGCAGCTGGCTTTACCAGAAAATTATTGGATGGAGCGTACGTAGGAATCCAGCTTGATATTCAGGAGAGAGATCAATATGGAAGGCTTCTTGCTTACGTGTGGTTTGAAGGCAAACTATTTAACAGGATGCTACTTGAAGAAGGAATGGCAGCTGTTTCAACCTATCCACCAAATGTGATGTATGAGGATATCCTTATGGAAGCACAGGAGAAAGCTAGAATGAACAGAAGAGGATTTTGGGATAATATTTTTTAGGGTAAAAACCAATAGTGGAGCGAAATCTCTTATATACATCAATACCAATAGATTTTGAAAGGACTTGAGACATGAATAAAAACATCTATATTGAAGCCATAGAGAATAGTGATTGTGCATTTGCATATCACAAAGCAGTTTTTGATGATAACAATAAAATGATTGACTATATTTTTCTTGATGTAAACAAATCCTTTGAAAAGGAGACCGGTCTGAAGAAGGAAAATATAATCAATAAACGGTTTGTCAGGGATATTGCATTAAACGAAGAATACGCAAGAGCTTGGGTGGATATATACGAGAAGGTAATTATTGATAAGAAAATGATTGAGTTTGAAGATTATTCAAAAGAGTATAATAAACACTTTAAAATAAAAGCATACTATTCAGAAGAAAATTGCTTTATAACTCTTTTTACAGACAAGACATTTGAAAAAAAAATACAGGAAATAGCAAAATACTTTTCGGAAAACATGGGTGAGGACGTGGACTACAAAAAAATCGTCCAGCTAGCCCATGAAATTACAGGAGCTGAAGTTTCGGCTTTCAATCTATTCGATGATGATGGCAAGAATTTTACTACAGTATCTGTATTTGCAGAGTCAAAAGTGATTGAAAATGGACTCAGACTTATGAATCAAAAGATAGTTGGAAGAAAATGGGCCTATGATCCTGCAAGAGAAGCATTAACAGCAGGTCGGGCAATAACACATTTTGAGTCCTTGGATAAATTGACAGGTCGTACTATTTCAAAGGAAGTTGTGAAACAACTTATAACAGCATTTCAACTGGGAGAGGTTGTAGTGGCAAAAATCGAGAAAGATGGAAAGGTACTTGGTGATTTTACTCTTCTATTCACAAAGGATGAAAGATTGGAGAATCAGGGTCTATTAAAGCTATACCTGTCACAACTGGGATTATTTATAGAAAAAACAAGGATTTTACAATCCTTAAAGGAAAGTCAAAAAAGGTTTTACTCACTTGCCGAATATGCTCCGGTTGGATTTGTCTCATCTAACACAAATGGAGAAATAACATACGCCAACAAGAGGCTTCTAGAAATTATTGATTCACCATCATATGAAAAGACAGCAAAGATTAATCTTCTGGAATTCCCCAAACTCATTAAAAGCGGTTTCTCTGAAAAGCTTAAGGAGTGCATTGATAATGACAGAGAGATTATTTTTGAAATGTCGTATGAAAGCACTTGGGGAAGACATATCTGGGTCAAAGTTTATTTAACCCCAAACAAAGAAAATGGAAGGGTAATCGGCGCCAATATCATTGTAGATGATATTACAGAAAGGAAAGAAGTAGAAGAAGAATTAAAAGATAAGGTTGAACGAGACCCATTGACAAAAGCATACAACCGACGTGCTATTGATACAATACTATCTGACCGACTGGAAGATGCCAGGGACAATAAGCTTAGCAGCTGTCTGGCAGTGCTGGATGTGGATGACTTTAAGGAAATCAATGATGAGCATGGGCACAGAGCCGGTGACAAGGTTCTTAAATACATCGCATCAAGAATAAAAAAAGAGCTTAGAGAAAAGGATTTGATTATTAGGACCGGGGGAGATGAATTTCTGATCTATCTTCATGACATTAGGGAACCTAAGGATGCTCTAAAATCGATGGATAGAATTTTCAATAAGATCACTGGAAAATATAGATTAGATGATGATTTAGGCGAAAGAAGCAAGACCATTTATATAAGAAGTAGCATAGGGGTTTCATTCTATCCCAAGGATGGAGAAGAGGTCATAGAATTGATGGCTAAAGCCGACAAATCCTTGTATGAGGTGAAAAGAAGTGGTAAGGCAAATTATGATACCGATTTATAGAAACATGAAGTGGTGAGTCTATAATTGTTTGGGTATACAATTTGAAAAGGCTATAATCCTAAGGAGGGGTAAAATGCACAAACTAGAGGGAGACAAGGTTATCTATACCTTTGAGACGGAGATGAAGTCTGTACTTACAATGAAGTCGGGAGAAGAGGTCTTGGTTGAAACCAATGACTGCTTTTACCAACAGATTGAGAATGAAGAACAGGTGTTGATGGAGATTGATTTTGACCACATCAATCCAGCTACAGGACCAATCTATGTTGAAGAAGCAGCACCAGGTGATCTTTTGAAGGTGGAGATTCTGGAAATAAATGTTGCAGACAAGGGAGTGGCAGGAGTTGTACCAGGAGAAGGAATCCTTGGAGATAAGGCCAAGAAACCCATAATCAGGATAATTCCGATTAAAGATGGATACGCACATTACAAGGGACTAAAGATTCCCATCAAACCGATGATTGGTGTAATTGGTGTAGCTCCAGGGGATGAAGACGGAGAATGTCCAACGGAAACTCCTTGGAAACATGGTGGAAATATGGATACAACAGATATTGCCCAGGGGAACACAGTATACTTTCCGGTCAGACAAAAAGGAGCGCTGCTTGCACTTGGAGATTGCCATGCAATTATGGGAGATGGGGAAATATGCTTTACTGGACTTGAGGTACCGGCAAGTGTAAAACTTAGGGTTAGTGTTATAAAGGACAAGAATGTGACTTGGCCATTGATCCAAACAGAAGATTCGACGATGGTGGTTGCATCAGGTTATGATGTTGACAATGCGATCTACAATGCAACTGATGAAGCCGTTAAGATTCTATCAAAGGTCTTGGATATGGAATTTGAAGAAGCATATCTACTGGCAAGCATTGCAGTCCATATGAAGATTTCCCAGGTGGTTGACCCAAGAAAAACCATAAGGTCAGAAATACCACACTCAATAATAGCAACTGAAAAACTATTGGAAAAACTATAATCTAAAGCCTGTGTATTTGCACAGGCTGTTTTTTCGCAAAAATATCCTGCCATACTTTTAACAAATATTGCAAAGGGTATATAACTAATAAGAAGAAAGAGGGTAATTTGGATTGGAGGTAGCGTTATGGATAAGATTTTAGTTCCAGTTGATGGCTCACCTACATCTGAGCATGCAGCTGAGAAGGCAATTGATGTTGCCAAGAAGTACAACAGCAGAATCACATTTCTGTTGGTAGCAAAGAAGCCTGAAGTAATCGGTACAGGTAGCGGAGGCACGGGTACAATCTTCGGCTCCAAGGAATATATCAACGAGTTGAAGGAAGAACAGGAAAAGACTATGGATAACTTTATTGGAAAGTTGAACCTGGAAGGAATAGAGTATGGCACGAAGATTCTTCTTGGAGAGCCCTACGAAGAGATTATTGAGATGTCAGAAAAAGAAAAATTCGACCTTATTGTGATTGGTCGAAGAGGATTTTCCAAGATTACAAGATTCTTCCTTGGATCAGTGTCTCAAAGGGTACTTTCCGGTGCACATTGTCCGGTGCTCGTAATTCCGGAGAAAAAAGCATAATCATTTGCATAATCACAAGCCCGACCTCATTTATAGAGAGGCTGGGCATTTTATTGATTGTCTATGTTTCAAATCTTATATCCAGAGAATATAGTGCTCCTCCTGTTCACTAAATCCGGTTAATACTTTTAGCAGAGATAACGAAGGGTATATAAATAATAAGTGATTAAATGGTAATATGGATTGGAGGTTAATTCATGGATAAGATTTTAGTTCCGGTTGATGGTTCGCCTACATCTGAACATGCAGCTGAGAAGGCAATTGAAGTTGCCAAAAAGTACAATAGCAAACTTACATTTCTTATTGTAACTAAGAAGCCAGATGTTTTCGGTAGGGGTAATAGTAGCGCAGGCACAGTTTTCGGATCAGAGGAATACAGCAATGAGTTGAAGGAAGAGCAAGAAGAAACGATGAAAGATTTCCTTGAGGAGATGAACCTTGAAGGATTGGAGTATGACATTAGGGTACTGGTTGGTGAACCCTACGAAGAGATTATTGAGATGTCTGAAAAAGAGAATTATGACCTTATAGTAATGGGTCGCCGAGGATTTTCCAAGATCACAAGATTCTTCCTTGGATCAGTATCACAAAGGGTGCTTTCGGGTGCGCATTGCCCAGTATTGATAATCCCAGAGAAAAAAGAATAATTGCATACTCACAAGCCCGACCTCATTTATAGAGAGGCTGGGCTTTTTATTGCTTGTCTATATTTCAAGTCGTATATCCAGAGCATCTGATGTAAAGCGAATCCACTCCTTGCTGGCATAGCTCATATACCTGCTCTTTTTCCATATGATCAATAGATTAAGAAATATCTTTGGATCCACAAGTGGTATGAACTTTAGTTTTTGGTCCATCACATGAGAACAGGTAATATGAGGGAGACAGGTAATACCCATCTTTGAAGCGACCATCTCCAGAATGAAGTCCTTTTGTGAACTGTTGCAGATTACATTTGGTGTGAAGTCATTTTGCTTGCACCCTTCGATTATAGCATCATATAATGAAAAATCCTCTTTAAACAGAACAAAACTCTCATCCTTAAGATCCGCAAATGAAAGGCTATTTTGTGAAGCCAGTGGATTGTCAATGTGAACACCTATCATAAGTGGACTCCTCACAAGAGGATATATGTGATAGTCATCCTTTTCAGCAGGATAGGAACAGACAATACCAACATCCAGATTTCCATTATCCAGTTCATCCAGTATTACCTTTGATCCCACTTCTGTTAACTTGATTTCAATCTCAGGATATTCCGATTTGAATTTGCCTATTACAGCTGGGAAAAAAGAAGACCCGATTATGGGTGGAATTCCGATTTTTATCTTACCCTTCTTTAGCTCTGAAAGATTACCGATTTCTACAGGGATGCTATTGAGCATGGAGAGAATATCCACTGAGTACTTGTATAGCTCCTTGCCAGCATCAGTAAGTTGAATCTGGGGAGCCCTGTAGAAAAGCTGCACAGATAGCTCATCTTCAAGAGCCTTGACCATCTTACTGACAGATGACTGGGTAATAAACATCTCTTCAGAAGCCTTTGTAAAGGAGAGATGATTTGCTACAGTTGTGAATGTCTCAATTTGTTTTATATTCATAAACGCCTCCTATTCCAAAATGGAATTAATATCATGATTATTATGAATTTTACTAATGGCTATCAATATAATATTATATACATAAGATAAAAGCAACGACAGATTTTTGGAAAGGAAGGATAATATGAAAAAAAATATATTTATTTCAGGAGTAATTCCAGAGATTGCATTCAGGAAGCTGTCAGAAAAGCACAATGTTAAGATGAACAGAACTGGCAAGCCACTTTCCAAAAAAGAAATCATGGAGGGAATTAAGGGACAAGATGCCCTTCTTTGCATCCTGTCGGATAAGATAGATAGAGAAGTGATTGAATCGAATCCTGGCATTAGAATAATAGCAAATTACGGAGCAGGTTTTGACAATATTGATCTTGCTGCCGCAAGCGAGAATGGAATAATCATAACCAATACACCCTTAGTTTCAACTGTATCAACAGCAGAACTTACTTTCGCACTGATCCTCGGAATTACAAGAAGAATTTCAGAAGGTGAAAGAATAATGAGGTCAAACGAGTTCAAAGGTTGGGCACCGATGTTTCACCTGGGTACAGAACTTAAGGACAAGAAAATTGGAATAATCGGAATGGGTAACATCGGAAAAAACGTTGCAAGAATAGCAAAGGGATTCCAAATGGAGATACTCTACAATAACAGGACCAGATTGTCTGAGTTTGAGGAAAAGGAGTATTCAGCAAAATACAGAAACCTTGAAGAGCTGATGAAGGAATCTGATATAGTAACACTTCACTTAAGCTACCACAAGTCACTGCAGCATTTTATAGGTGAAGAAGAGTTTAAACTGATGAAAAGTTCAGCATATCTTGTGAATGCTGCAAGAGGTCCTTTGGTGGATGAAAAAGCGTTACTCAAAAGTTTAATTGGTAAAGAGATAGCAGGAGCAGCTTTGGATGTATTTGAATTTGAGCCAAAAGTGACTGAGGGACTGGAGCTACTGGATAACGTTTTGCTTACACCACATATTGGAAATGCGACTATTGAAGCTAGAACGGAGATGTCCAAACTGGCTGCAGAAAATATTCTAGATGCTCTGGAAGGAGTTACTCCAAAAAATATTGTAAGAGTCAGTTAAAAATCCATCTGTATGGTTTGACAAACATTTTTCATTGTTTTATAATGGATTTAACAATATAAAACAACATTTAACATAAGTAAAAAGATGATAACAAAAAAACTAGGAGGGAACAATCAATGAAAAACAGAAGACTGGTAATGATACCGGGACCAACACCTGTTGTAAGATCAATTCAGGATCAGATGGGAAGAGAGACAGTAGCTTTTGGAGATCCAGGTTTTGTAAAGGATTTCAAGGGAGTTTTGACTGACCTTAAAGAGCTTTGGGATGTGGATGGAGAAGTATTTGTAGTGGCAGGTTCAGGAACAATGGCAATGGAAATGGCACTTTCAAATACACTTAAAAGAGGAGACAATCTTCTAATCGTATCACACGGATACTTCGGAGACAGATTCATTGAGATAGCAGAGAAAAAAGGACTTAATGTAGATGTAATTTCATCGGAGTGGGGGAAAACGGTTCCTGTAGCTGACATAGAAAAGAAGCTTGGCGAAAAGAGTTACCAGGCAATAACAGTAACTCATGTAGATACATCAACAGCAGCAGTTGCATCAGTAGCTGAAATTGGTGAAATGATGAAGAAATTCCCAGAGACAATATATATTGTTGACGGAGTTGCGGCATCAGCTGGAGAAGAAGAATCCCTTGGAAAGATGAACATAGACATCCTGTTCACAGGATCACAGAAAGCATTTGGAGTAGCACCAGGACTTGCAATTCTTTGGGCTAACCAAAAGGCTCTTGACAGAAGAAAATCACTTGGAAATATCCAGGAATACTATATAGACTTTGAGAAGTGGATTCCAATAATGAATGACACCTCAAAATACTATGCAACACCAGCAGTAAACATGATCTGGGCTCTTCAGGAGTCAATCAGACTGATTAAGGAAGAAGGACTTCAGGAAAGATATGAAAGACACAGAAAAGTTGCAAAGGCGATGAGAGCAGCTCTCGAAGCAATGGGATTCTCAATCCTTGCAGATCCTGCAAACAGAGCAGTGACACTTTCTTGTGTGCTTTATCCTGAAGGCATCGAAGATGCGAAATTCAGAACCTTACTTGCTGAAGAAGGCGCTCAGGTAGCAGGCGGACTTGGAGCATATGCAGGAAAAATGTTCAGAATCGGACATATGGGGAATATCGATATGCTTGATCTTACAGGAGCAATAACAGCAATAGAAAGAACACTCTATAAAATGGGAGTGGATGTTTTAGGAAAGGGAGTAGCAGCCCTTACAAAAGAGCTACAATAGTTTTACAGACCATTGGGTTTGAACAACATTAGGGAAAATCTTCTGGAGTATCCAAGAAATTGTGTAAAGCTAGAATACCCTTGCATTTTCTAACGCTAATAATTTAATCTCCTTTAGTATTTTGGGACTTCAGAAGGACGTATCCCCTAACCCTTATTAATACACACAACCCTGTCAAAATGAGTGACAGAGTTGTGTGTATTTTATAATATATGTCGAAACATTTATTTATAGAATGCATTTGGTCAAAAAAGGGAGCAGTAAATACTAATTTAATGATATAATGTTTGTAAGTAAAATCTTAGGAGGTCTTATATGGATATATTTGAAAAATTACTTGGAGATGTCAAATTACCAAAAGTTTATAAAGTAAAACAAACATTTGATAGACCAAGAATGGATAATATCGAAGATGAAGCTAGAAGAATAATTCTTGAGCATGGCGGGCTAAGTAGTATTAAACCTGGACAAAGTATTGCAATAACTGCAGGGAGTAGGGGTGTAGCCAACATCGCACTGATAATAAAGAGTATTGTAGCTCTTGTAAAAGAGCATGGTGGTTTGCCGTTCATTATACCAGCAATGGGTAGTCATGGGGGAGCAAATTCTGAAGGTCAGATTCTAGTCCTTGAAACCATGGGAATTACAGAGGATTATATAGATGCCCCAATAAGATCCTCGATGGAAGTTATTGAAATTGGTAGGACAGAAAAAAATCTTCCAATACATATAGATAAATATGCAAATGAAGCGGACGGTATAATAGTTATCAATAGAATTAAACCGCATGTAGCTTTTAGAGGTAAATATGAAAGCGGACTTGCCAAGATGGTAACAATTGGACTAGGAAAACAAAAAGGTGCTGAAATGTGTCATAGAATGGGCTTTGGTAAGATGGCTGAAAACATCGAAGAAATTTCAAGAAAGATAGTTGAGAAGAAAAATATTGTTCTAGCTGTTGGATTATTAGAAAATGCTTATGATGAAACATGTGAAATAATTCCGATGAGAAAAGATGAGATATTTACAAAAGAACCCGCATTATTGGAGAGAGCAATGTCAAACCTTCCAAAAATATTTTTCGATAATCTGGATGTTTTGGTAATCGATGAAATAGGAAAGAATATTACGGGTACAGGCATGGATACGAATATAATTGGAAGATACCACACACCATATGCATCAGGAGGACCAAATATAAGCAAGATAGTTGTGCTTGATCTCACAGAGGAATCACATGGAAACGCAAATGGTATCGGCTTGGCGGATTTTACCACTAGTAGATTATTTAACAAGATGAAATTTGACCAAACCTATCCGAATTCAATAACATCGACAGTGCAGATATCAATTAAAATTCCAATGGTTCTCAATACTGATAAACTCGCTATTCAGGGAGCAATCAAGACATCGAACATCGAAGATTTTAACAAAGTCAGACTTATGAGGATTAAAAATACTTTGGATTTGGAATATGCATATATATCTGAATCGCTATACGAAGAAGCTAAGTCTAATCCATATTTAGAGATTGTTGGAGAAATGAGTGAATTTGAATTCAATAAACATGGGGATCTGCCAGAGATTATATAATGATGAAATTGGGCTTTAAAAATATATTAGAATTTTTGAATTTTTCAGCTAAGATCATGAAAAAAATCTAGCCAACAGAGGTGATCCAATGCATGTGCCTAAGGAAATTGCTCAAAATATTGTAGAAGAAATGAAGATTATAATTAATCAAGACATCAACTTTTTCAATACAGACTCTATTATAATTGCTAGCACAGATAAAAATAGAATTGGAGATTTTCATGGTGGTGCAAGAAAAGTTCTTACTGAGAAGGTTGACTTACTAATCAAGTATGACAATGAGTTTGAGGGTGCAAAAAAAGGTATCAACGTTCCAGTATACTTTATGAATGAAGTAGTAGGAGTGATTGGAATAACTGGTGAATATGCAGAAGTTGAAAAATACGGAATGATAATTCAAAGAATGACTGAGATACTAATCAAAGAAGCATACATTAAAGAACAAGAAAACATACACTCGGAAAGCATTCGTATATTTCTTGAAGAATTGTTGTTTTCGAGGAAAACAAATGATGATATATTAAAGACTAGAGGAGAGTTAGTAGGAGTAAATACAGTTATTCCACGGGTAGTAATATTATCAAATGTATTTAACCGAAACAGAAAACAATTATTGTCACCAAATGTAAACGAAAAAATATTAAGGATTTACAGAAAACATGTATCACACGATGAAGAAAACTTGATTCTACAAAGCGGAAATAATATAATTATGATTCTGAAAAGTGATCCAAAAAAAGATCTTGAAAAAGTGCTTCATAATATATCCAATGATGTGGAAGAGCGATTTGATGTTGGAGTTTACTTTGCTTTTGGGAATACAAGTAACAGTCCAAGTAGCATTAAGAGATCATATCAGGAAGCAAAAAAAGCAATGGATATAAGCATGGCTTCAAAGAAACAGCAAATTATATATTACAACAAGCTGGACTTAGGGTTAATCATCAATGATATTTCCGAAAATGTAGCCAGCGAATATCTTGATAAGGTTTTCTGCAGTTTAAAGGAAAATGAGATAGAAGAATATAACCGGTTATTGGAAACTTATGTCAAGAACAATGGGTCTATTAAATTGACATCTGAGGAATTATTTGTACATAAAAACACACTACAATACAGACTCAATAAGTTAAAAGAATTGACTGGATATAATCCTAGAAAAATAGAAGGTATTCTTGTTCTATACTTAGGGTTTTTGTTGCATCAAGTCAACAATAAGAATTAGAATGCAATATAACATATAGAAATCAACTGTCTAAAGTAACAAAGAGGGCAGTTTTTTCTTGTAAAAAAATTGTCGTTAAAACTTAGGCATAACAAAAAAAAGACGAATAAGTTGTTATACATAATATAGTAAAGAAATCCATAAGATTATAAAATATAATTAATAAAGTATTCCGAATATTTATAAAATATAAGTTAATGAAAGAGTGATATTGTATGAAAGTTGTTATTGCAGCTGATTCATTTAAAGGTAGTATGAGTGCCTCAGAAGTTTCAAAGAATATAGAAATTGGATATAAAAAGATTTTTAAGAATGCAGAAATAGTCAGAATACCTATGGCTGATGGCGGGGAAGGCACCGTAGAAACTTTGGTCGAAGCAACTGATGGCAGGTATGTTTATCTCAATTCAACAGATCCATTAGGAAGAAAGATTCAAACTTGTTTTGGAGTTATATACGAAGAAATTGCAGTCATTGAAATGGCTTCTGCGTCAGGTTTGACACTTTTGTCTGAAGATGAATTTAATCCACTTATTACAACCACTTATGGTACTGGAGAAATACTTAGAGCTGCACTAGAAAATGGTTTTAAAAAGATTTATGTAGGACTGGGTGGTTCAGCTACCAATGATGGTGGAGTAGGTATGGCACAGGCTTTGGGCTACTCATTCAAAGATATTGATGGGAAAGAGATTGGTTTTGGTGGTGGGGAATTGCATAAGATTCAATCCATAGATACTCATAATAAACATCCATTGCTTGATAGTGCTGAGATAACAGTAATTTCTGACGTTACAAATAAACTGTGTGGTCCAGATGGAGCTTCTTATGTGTATGGTCCTCAAAAAGGTGCAACAAGAGAAATGGTATTGGAACTAGATGATAAGCTTAGTCATTTATCTAGTAAGATCAATGAAATACTGAGAAATGATGTTAATAGTATTTCAGGTGCAGGTGCTGCAGGAGGTCTTGGAGCTGGGATGATAGCATTTTGTAATGCCAACGTAAAACCGGGTGTAGAAGTATTACTTGATTTACTTGACTTTGAAAACGATATTATGGATGCCGATTTAGTAATAACTGGAGAGGGCAAGATCGATAATCAATCCAAATATGGCAAAGTACCAGTCGGTGTAGCTAGAAAGGCAAAAAAATTCAATAAACCAGTTGTTGCCGTTGTCGGGAGCAGAGGAGACGACGTTTGTGAAGTCTATGATCTAGGAATTGATTTTATTCAGGATATAATTACAAAACCTATGACATTGTCGGAAGCGATGAACAATGCCGAGATGCTATTGATTAACGCAGGTGAAGATGTAGGAAGATTAATGAAACTTAGGGGGTTTTCAGATGAAAATAGTAGTTCTTGATGGATATACATTAAATCCAGGAGATTTGTCTTGGAAAGAATTTGAGAAGTATGGTGAAGTAAACGTTTATGATAGGACTTCTTATGACGTAAATAATAAAGAACTGATAATAGATAGGGGAAAGGATGCAGATGTAATACTTCTAAACAAGACTCCTCTGAGTAGAGAGATGATGGATCAGATGCCAAAACTCAAATATATTGGGGTGCTTGCGACCGGTTATAACATTGTTGATATTGAGGCTGCAAATGATAAAAATATAATTGTAACCAATATACCTACTTATGGAACAACAGCTGTAGCTCAAATGGCTTTTGCTTTGTTGTTGGAGATTTGTCACCATGTTGGTGAACACAGTGAAGCGGTTTTCAAAGGAGAATGGAGCAACAATGAAGATTGGTGTTTTTGGAATCATCCTTTGATTGAATTAGCGGGTAAGACAATTGGTATAGTAGGGTATGGAAGAATTGGACAAAATGTAGGAAAAATTGCTCAGGCATTTGATATGAAAGTACTTACAAATGATAAATATCCAATAAAAGATCTTGAGAATGAGAATCTTAAATATGTTGAATTAGATGAATTATATGCAAACTCTGATGTTATTAGTCTGCATTGTCCTTTATTTGATTCAAACAAAGGAATGATAAACAAAAATAGTATAGCTAAAATGAAAGATGGGGTCATAATACTTAACAACTCAAGAGGTGGATTAATTAATGAGAGTGACTTACTGGAAGCACTTGATTCAGGGAAAGTTTATTATGCTGGATTAGATGTTGTATCATCAGAGCCTATAAAAGAGGACAATCCTTTACTTAAAGCAAGTAATGCCTTTATTACACCTCATATATCATGGGCACCAAAAGAATCTAGATCTAGACTTATGAATATATCGATAGATAATTTCAAGGCTTATATGAGTGGTGAGCCAGTTAATGTAGTGAACAGATAGGGTCTAATATCAAATATTTTGAATTATTAAAATATTATAATATATACTTTATAAATTATAATTGAAATTGATTTGCTACCATGGTACTATTGACTTATAAACTAATATCGGAGGAAATCAATGAAGCATTTAGGTCTGAAAGCAAAAGCATATCAATTGATCAAGGATAGATTATTAAAAGGTGAAATAAAGCCAGGCGAGAGAATAAGAGAAGATTTGCTGGCTGAGTCAATCTCTATGAGCAGAACACCTGTAAGGGAAGCCATAAATCAGCTTTCAGCTGAGGGATTTGTAATTCAAGTGCCAAGAAAAGGAGTATTTGCAAAAGAATTCACATTAGAAGAGCTCGCCGATATTGTAGACGTAAGGATCATACTGGAAACCTACGCAATCAGGAGATGTTGTGATTCCGCCACTGAAGCTGATATAAAAGAGCTTGAAGGAATACTTAGTAAAATAATTGAAGCTGTTGATAAAGATGACCCTGGACGATTTGGAATGTATGATGGCATTTTTCATAAACAAATCGGAAGTATATCAGAGAATAAACAAGCAATATCTTTCATAAATCATGTAGAAGACTTAAGTGTATATTCACGGAAAATGGAAATATTTTCTGATTATAGATACATCGTAGCAACTTCTATAGATCAGCATCAAGAGATTATTGATGCTTTAAAATCTAAGAATAAGGAACGAGCTGCTAATGCAGTTGAAATAAATATAAGAGAAGCTTTAAAGAGATTGAATAGTTACGTTTAAGGAGGTGGATAGACAAGCATAGGATTTTGGAAGATGAGGAAGAATCAAAAAAAAACAATGGAGGGGAAAAATGAACAGAAAATTATTAGCACTACTATTAGTAACCTTGATGACATTCACAGTACTTGTAGGATGTAGCCAACCAGCTGAGGAACCAGCAGAAGCACCAGAAGAGACACCAGCTGAAGCTCCAGAAGAAACACCAGCAGAAGGAAATGCTGAAGGATATCCAGATAAACCAATTAATGTAATAGTATCTTATTCAGCAGGTGGAGGTACAGATGTAGGTGCAAGAATACTACTTCCATATGTGGAGGAAGAATTAGGTGTACCACTAAATGTAGTTAACAAACCCGGTGGAGGTGGCTGGGTAGGTTGGACTGATTTAACAAATGCTGATCCTGATGGATATACAATAGGTTACATAAATACTCCTAACCTAATAACAGGATATCTTGACCCTCAGTACAATAGAACAGATAAAAGCATTGATAGCTTTGATTTGATTGGAAATCACGTACTAGATTATGGTGCAGTAGCTGTTAAAATCGATGATGATAGATTTGATACAGTTGAAGATCTTATGGAATATGCAAAAGAGAACGATCTGATAGCAGCTAGCACTGGTGCTGGTTCAGACGATCATATCGCACAACTTAGACTAAACCAGGAGTTTGATACACAATTTGTAAACTTGGCAACAAGTGGAGCATCTGAAGGAAAAGCAGCATTGCTTGGTGGTCATATAGATGTATGGTTTGCAAACGTTGGAGAGGTTGCAGTTCCAAACGAAAATGGGGAAGTAAAAGTGCTTGGAGTTCTTAGTGAAGAAAGATCCCAATTCATGCCAGAAGTTCCTACATTTGAAGAATCAGGTTATCCCGGAGTATACACTTGGTCTGCTAGAGGCTTAGCTGCACCAGATGGAATGGATCCAGCTGTACTTGAAATACTAGTAGAGGCATTTGATAAGGCTATAAATAATCCAGAGCAAATTGAAAAAATGAACGAAATGGGACTTGCTGTTCACCATCTGAAAGGTGACGAATATTACGAATTCCTTGAATCAGATGTAAATAATGTAAAAGCAGTAAGTGAATTACTAGGATACTAAACAACTTGTATGAGCAGGACTTTCAAATCCTGCTCATATACTAGTCTATAAGGAGGTTGAACATGAAAAAGAAAATCCACCATGATATTTATGTTGGTTTGTTCATGGGGTTGATTTCTTTGCTAGGTTATATGAGAACAGCAGTAATGCCTACAGGTGCTGACTTGTTTCCAAAGATTTTATTCGGACTTTTTGGCTTTTTCTCATTATTTATCCTCATCAAAGGGATTGCAAAATCTAAGATATTAACTAGCGAGAACAGAAAAGACATTATAACACTAAGTGGATTAAAATGGCCACTTGCAGCATTGTTAATAATTACAGCTTATACAATACTTCTGAGATACCTAGGATTTTTCGTATCTACAATTATATACATACCATCGTTCATGTTTTTCTACAGATACAAGAAAATTCCAATTATGTTGGTTTCTGTTATTGGAATGATGATATTCGTATATTTAGTATTTGTTAAGCAATTAAATGTACAATTTCCAAAAGGAATTCTATTTTAGCAGAAGGAGGTGATTAAATGATTGAAGCATTAGGACTAGTTGCAGAGGGTTTGCTTAATGCCCAGACGATTATAGCGTTGATAGCAGGAGTAGTTGGCGGAATGATAATAGGTGCTCTTCCAGGGCTTAGTGCAACAATGGGAGTTGCATTGCTTATACCTTTGACATTTGGTATGAATCCCATAGCCGGATTAACTATGCTTACAGCAATATATACAGCTGCTGTGTATGGTGGATCAATATCAGCAATACTTATACATACGCCAGGAACACCGGCCTCAGCATGTACAGCTATAGATGGTTATCAGTGTACCTTGCAAGGCAAAGGTTTAAAGGCCTTAGGAGTAGCAACTGTATCTTCTATGATAGGGGGTTTCATAAGCGCTGTGTTTCTATTGATACTGGCGCCACCACTGGCAACGATTTCATTGAGGTTTAACGCACCGGAGTATTTTCTAATAGCAATCTTTGGTTTAACAATAATAGCAAGTTTATCTGCTGATTCAATGGTTAAGGGATTATCGGCAGGTGTATTCGGACTTATGGTTGGAACTATAGGAGTCGACATAATGACAGGATTTCCTAGGTTTACATTTGGATTTACATCACTTGAAGGAGGAATTTCTCTTGTTCCAGCGATGATAGGATTATTTTCGTTATCTCAGGTAATGATTCAGGTAGAATCTATGTTTGATAAAGACGATAAAGTCATAGGAGATCTAAGAGGTCGGGTTATACCGACAATGGCAGAGTTTAAAAAATTAATACCTACAATTACTAGATCATCAATTATAGGAGTAATGGTTGGTATTCTGCCAGGCGCAGGTGGAGACATCGCAAGTTGGGTTGGTTATAATGAAGCTAAAAGATTTTCAAAAAATCCTCAGGATTATGGAAAAGGAAGTCTTGAAGGTATAGCGGCATCAGAATCAGCTAATAACGCGGTCACAGGTGGAGCGCTAATACCTCTACTTACGTTGGGAATACCGGGTAGTGCTACAACTGCTGTTCTTCTTGGAGGATTATTGATTCAAGGGCTGCAACCAGGGCATGAGTTATTCACACTACATGCCGGAATTACTTATTCGATAATCATTGGTTTTATGATTGCCAATGTACTGATGGGTATAGTCGGTCTATTGGCTGCAAAATATGTAGTCTATGTAACTAAGATACCTTCAGGAGTATTATCACCAATAATTGTAGTATTATCAGTTGTGGGTTCATTTGCAATAAACAACAATACATTTGATATTTATGTAATGGTCCTATTTGGTTTGATTGGTTACTTCATGAGAAAAACAGGTTTTGCTACAGCTCCAGTAGTCCTTGGAATGATATTGGGACCAATGGCTGAAGCAGGATTCAGAAGATCGCTGATTATGTCAAGAGGAGATATGTTTGGATACTATTTTAGCAGACCACTGTCTGTATTGTTAATTGTATTGATTTTACTTTCATTCCTATCACCTATCGTAATGAAAAAATTACAATCAAAGGGTATGACAGTTGATACTGATGAATAATTTTTTATATTATAAATTATAATTTATAATAAGAGCAAAAAGAGCTTGATAGATTTTATAGTAAATGAACTCAAAAAGGAGAGGATAGAGTGTCAAATCTTGGATTTAGGATTTTTACTGATTTTGAAAGACCTAGCAAGGAACTTGTTAACGAGTTCAGAGAACTACCAGTTGCGAATATCGATGACAACATGGGTAGGATATCCGCTGTTGACTCAGCGATCAAGCCATACAACAAAAGCAAACTGCTTGGACCAGCATTTACAGTCAAAGTACCTCAAGGGGATAATTTAATGTTTCACAAGGCCCTAGACCTTGCGAAAGAAGGGGATGTAATTGTGGTTGCAGGATTTGGATACACTGAAAGAGCCCTTTGTGGTGAGATAATGATGAATTATGCAATCATGAAAAAATTTGCCGGTTTTGTAATTGATGGAGCGATAAGGGATGTTGACACTACAAGAGGACTCGACTTCCCTGTATATGCAAGAGGAGTACAGCCTAATGGTCCATACAAAAATGGCCCAGGAGAGATTAACGTTCCAGTATCTGTAGGAGGTCAGGTAGTTTTCCCAGGGGATATAGTTATAGGTGATGAAGATGGTCTAATATTTGTTAGACCGGAAGAAGCACCAGAGCTGATAGAAAAGGTCAAAGCCTTTAACAATAACGAAAAGAACATTCTTGGAAATTTAGATAAAGGAATTCCAATGGATAGAGAATGGGTAGATAAAACCTTGAATGACAGAGGATGTGAAATAGTTGAGTAATGAAACAGTATTAATTGATAACCAAGTACTTAAACTATATTGTAAAAAACTATTCATAAATGCAGGTGTTCCTGAAGACGACGCAGAGATCGCTTCAGACAACCTTGTAGATGCCAACCTCCATGGTGTAGACTCTCACGGAGTTAGTAGAATGGGAATATATCTTAAAAGAATCCGAGAAGGTGTAGACAAGCCGGTATGTAATTTGGACATAGAGAATGAGCTTCCTGCAACAGCCTCAATTAATGCAAATGCAAGTATTGGATCACCAGTTGGTTATAGAGCAATGAAGATGGCAATTGAAAAAGCCAGAGAAACAGGTATAGCATTTGTAACTGTTAAGGGATCTAACCATATAGGTACAGCTGCGTATTACAGTCGACTTGCTATAGAAAACGATATGATAGGATTTTCAGCCACAAATGGAGCAGCGAGAATGGCCCCATGGGGAGGAAAAGAAGCCTTGTTGGGTACAAATCCTTTTGCTGTTGGAATTCCCGCAGGGAAAGAAAGACCGATAGTTGCAGATATGGCTACAAGCTTGGTGGCAAGAGGTAAAATCATCCTTGCAGCTAAGAACGACCAAGAAATTCCTTTAGGTTGGGCAATAGATAAAAATGGTAAGCCTACAACTAATGCTCAAGAAGGTCTGGATGGAACTGTACTACCTTTTGGTGGACCAAAAGGTTACGGTATAGCATTGCTTATAGATATTTTGTGTGGAATTCTGTCAGGATCGAGTTTTGGGAAACATATCAACGACATGTATGCGGATTTTGAAAATCCAACTAACATAGGAAATGTTTTCGGCGTTATAAATATTGAAAAATTCGTTCCTATAGAATATTTCAAGTCGAATATAGATCAGTTGATTCAGGAAGTCAAAAGCAGTCCAAAGGCAGATGGAATCAGTGAAATATATCTACCTGGTGAAATTGAAGCATTGAAAAAAGAAGATAGACTTGAAAATGGTATTCCAGTCACTAGAGCAGTACTAGAGGAATTAAGAGAAGAAGGAGAAAAGCTCGGAGTAGAGTACACTTTGGAAAAGATTTAGGAGGTTTGCTAAAATGGGAAAAAAGGAATTAAAAGGGATTTACACGCCAATAATAACACCATTTACCGCTGATGAAAAAATTGACTATGATGCTCTCAAGTTTAATCTGGATATATGGTCAAAATCAGATCTTGATGGAATAGTGGTTCTAGGATCAAATGGTGAATTTGTATTTTTGACAATGGAAGAAAAGCTGGAAGTAGCAAAATTTGTAATTGAAAACTTCTCAAAAGACAAGAATGTAATAATGGGAACAAGTTGTGAGTCAACTCTTGAGACTATTGAAATGAGCAAGAAAGCTGCCGCATTAGGAGCGGATGCAGTACTTCTTTTACCTCCTCATTATTATAAGGGCGGCATGAATGAAGAAATACTATATAAATACTTTACGGATGTTGCAGATGAGTCTCCAGCACCTGTAATGATTTACAATATGCCTGGAAATACAGGAATTAATCTTTCTTCAGCTTTGATAGCTAAGCTTTCCAAGCATGAAAATATTGTAGGTATTAAAGATACATCAGGAAATATTGTTCAAATTGCAGAAATTGTAAGAGATACAGACGAGGACTTTGCAGTATTTGCAGGTAATGCAGGATACCTACTGCCAGCATTGGCTGTAGGAGCTAGAGGAGCAACTCTTGCATTGGCAAATATTCTTCCAGAAGACTGCTGCAAATTGGTATCTCTTGTAAAAGAAAACAAAATGGATGAAGCATTCAAACTTCAACAAAAATTAATTGAGATAAATAGTAATGTAACTACAAAATTTGGGGTTTCAGGTCTTAAGTATGCTCTTACCCAATTAGGATATAAAGGCGGTTACCCAAGAAGACCATTAGTTGAACTATCAGATGAGAAAAAAGCAGCATTGGATAAGGTTTTAGCAGATTATAAAAGTAATTAACTAAAATATACAGGGAGTAATACTCCCTGTATATTGTCATACTAGCTAAAGGAGGGAAAGCTTGGGTATTGTACTTGTAATATTATCAGCAATATCTTTTTCCTTAAGTGCGGTATTTGGGAAAATAGTAACTTCAAATTGGGATGTAGCAGGATCTATAGTATCAATAGGCAGGTTTTCCCTTACAGGCATAATAATGCTGATATTTATGATTATGGCAAAAAAGAGTTTTAAAGCAAAAAATTTCAAACCAATTTTTATGAGAGGAATATTTTCAGCATTAGCGATAATATCGTATTTCGTAAGTTTTGAATATACTACTATTACCAAAGCCAATATGCTTCACATGTTATATCCAGGCTTCATAATACTTTTGACACCTATGGTGCTAAAAGAAAAGGTTGATAGAAGTAAATATATCTATATGGCATTAATGCTATTTGCTGCTTACATAATTGTTAATCCTACATTTGACTCAATTAATTTGGGAGACAGTTTAGCCTTTTTCTCAGCGATTGCATCGTCTTTTAGTGTAATGGCGCTTACTTTAGCCCGGAAAAAAGATGATACATACCTAGTAATCTTTTATGTTATGCTGATAGGCTTTTTCATTAACTTACCATTTGTCTACAATGATTTATCCTCAGTACCAATGGATGCTATACCTTTGATTCTTTTAGCATCTATATTTGGAACATTAGGTCAAATTACCATGACTTTAGGTTACAAAATGGTTGATTCTTCAACAGGCGCACTTATCTCTTCAAATCGTATAGTAATTACTACAATCATCGGAGTGGTATTTTTATCTGAACCCATGAATTTTAGGATAATTACCGCTATTACAATAACTACACTTTGTCTAATAGGCATAAGTGGATATTTTCAAAAGAGATTCGGTTTAAGGAAACGCGAATTAAAAACTGATGTAATGGGGGAATAACATGAGAGCGATAGTTTTGGACTATAATTATTTAGGAGATAAAGAAATCTTTTCACCAGAGATTAAAGTGTGTAAAGAACATGATATTGAACTGACTTTGGAAAGGTGTACTACAGAAGATGAAATAATTAATGCAGCAAGTACATCAGAGTTGATATTGTGCTGTGGAAATCCTCCAATTACACAAAATGTCATATCAAATTTGCCTAAAGCAACTGCTTATATAAGATATGGTATCGGAGTAAACTCCGTAGATATAGAAGCAGCAACAAAATTCAACAAGTTGGTTTATAACATGCCGGGCTTTTGCATAGAAGAATTGGCAATGCATTCTTCTGCTATGATATTAAACATACTTAGAAATATAAATTATTATGACCATAGGATTCGTGATGGAGAGTGGCCAAAAGCAAAAGGACCTAAACCCAGGAGATTATCAAATATGACCGTTGGACTTTTTGGTTTTGGAGGTTCAGCAATTGAGTTGGCTAGAATTTTTAAAAAAGGTTTTGGCTCCAATGTGATTGCGTACGACCCATTTTTGAAAGATGAAATATTTGAAAAACATGAGGTAAAAAAAGCAACATTTGAAGAGTTGATTGAAACAGCTGACATAATTTCAATACACGCACCATTGAATGATGAGACAAGGCATATATTCAACAAGAATACATTTAAGAAAATGAAACAAAAGTCTATCCTGATCAATATTGCCAGAGGCGGTATTATAAACCAGAAAGAATTGGTGGAAGCGCTTGAGACAGGAGAAATTGGATTCGCTGGATTAGATGTATTTGAACTGGAGCCAATATTAAGCAATGATAGAATTCTTAAATTGGACAATATCATTATGACACCTCACTCAGGTTTTTATGGCGTTGAATCTCTTGAGATACAGCATCACAAAGCAGCATCTTTAATCAAAAAAACATTAGTTGATAAAGAAATAGTATTTAATAATTTAGTAAATAAAACAGCTGCGAAAAATTTTAAGTTATAGGAGGGTGAGCAAATGAAAATATTTATTTTGGACCCGATACATAGCATTCCATTGGCGGATGCAAACCAGATTGGCGAAGTCATCAAATGGGATGATGAAGAAATTGACAATATCTCAGAAGCTGAAGCAATTATTGTAAGAACATCAATAATCGATAGGGAAAGAATCAATAGAATGCCACAACTAAAAATTATTGCAAAGCATGGTATTGGAACAGATAATATTGACCTGGAACATGCAAAGGAAAAAGGAATTATTGTAACTAACACACCAACGGCAAACATGGAATCTGTAGCAGAATTAGTAGTAGCACTAACCCTTGCAAGTGCTAGAAAAATAGCCTATAGCCATGATCTTACAAGAGAAGGACTGGATAAGCCAGCTCCTAAAGAACTCACAGGGCTTGAACTGGGCGGCAAGAATGTTGGCCTAATTGGAACTGGAAGGATCGGACAAAAGGTTGGATCGATTTTTAGTGCAGGATTCAATATGAAAGTCTACGGATATGATCCATTTTTAACAGAGGAAAAGGCCAAAGAACTTGGTATAGTTAAGGTGGATACTGTAAAGGAATTATTGAAAGAAGCTGATGTTGTAAGCATTTCGGTACCCTTGACAAAGGATACTACCAATCTAATTTCTATGGATGAACTAAAGCAAATGAAAGAAAACGCTATATTAATAAATACATCAAGGGGAAAAATAGTTAACGAAGCTGACCTATACATTGCTCTAAAGGAAGGTATAATAAGAGCTGCAGCACTTGATGTATTTGAAATTGAGCCACCAAAAAAAGACAATCCTCTTCTTTCTCTTTCAAATTTCATAGCGACACCTCATATTGGAGCAGCAACAGAAGAAGCTCTTATAAGAATGGGACAGACAGCAGTAGAAGAAATAAAACTACTTATGAATGAACAGACCCCTAAATTTATTGTTAATAGATGATTTCCCCCCCTTTTTTTTACAGTAAGCCGATTAAGTCGATTCAATGTCTTAAGAGGTTTACTGTAAAAAAGAATAATAAGTAGACCAGCTAGAAATAGTCAAGTAAGTTTTTAATACTTGGTGTTCATAAAAAAGAGCATAGCAAAGAAAGGGTCTCAAAACCACAATTAGAGTGTATAAACTTTAAGCTACTTTGCTAATTTTTTTATCAATAGTCATAAACATTTGTTGATGAATTCTTGGATCACGTACTTCATAAGGCTTCTGATTTTTCAGAACCGAGAAGATATATCTAAGAAGTTTGTTCATAATAGCTACAAGACGCACCTTCTTTTTCTTTCCTTTAAGTTTGGTGTGATAAACATCATATAGAACCGGATTGATTGGTATGCCAGCTTTAGTTTTACGAATCGAAGAAAGAGCAATTGCGTACAAAGCGCGCCTACCAACAGCTGTTCCACGTTTTGACATTTTGTTAGAATCACCTTTAAAATTACCTGATTCGTTAACTGCTGGATCGACACCAAAGAATGCAACGAGTTGACTGGCTTTAGTAAAGTTGTTGATATCATTCATTTCTACTAAAAGAGTAATAGCACTAATAAGTCCCGTACCTTTAAAGCTACAAAGCAAGGAAATATTGTAATTAAACTCGTCTGCAAAAGAAGCAGAATTTATGAAGTCTTGAATTTCATCAATAATATCAAGACGTTGTTTTTCATAAAAGTTATAGGTATCCACAAAACGATGGACTTTTGAAGTAAACGTCAACGGATTAATTCCAAGTACCGATGCACTAGAAGCGATGTCAAGCAACTTCTGTAGCTTAGTATTAGCCCATTTTAAGCCTCTACGTGATGAAGAGGTTAAGAAGTCTAAAACTTCATCAGAAGATGCATTTAAAAGGTCATCAGGTGTAGGGTACTTAGTGATGAAAGCAAGAGGTGTTTTTCCAGTGATATCAGTAAAAGCATTTTGCATGCCAGGATAGTAAACATACAAAGCATTGGTAAAAGCCTTCTTAGAATTGGCTCTTAAATCAACGATTTTGTAATAATCACGTACTAAAAGTTTCAGATGCAACATGTCTTTGGAAGTGAAAAAGGAAGTTTTGACATCATTGAATTTACACAGTCTAGCAATAGAAAAAGAATCTAATTTATCATTTTTAACTTTTCTTATGTTGAAATTTTTGTTAGAATTAGTTATCAAAGGATTGATTACATGAATGTCAATCTGGCGATCACTAAGGAAATGAAGAAGAGTTAAATGGTAAATACCCGTGGATTCGCAAAATACTTTGGGCTTGCTGTTGAACTCTTCTTCTGTGTTTTTGATTAATTGAAGAAAAGATTCGAAGCCATCAAGAGTGTGAGTAAAACGGAAGTTTTTCTTAAAGATATCACCGCTAGGATTGAGAATAGTAGCGACTGAAAAGTCCGCAACAACATCAATGCCAATAACAGGTAAATCATAAAATTGAGACATAAAAACACATCCTTTCAAAGATTATAAGAGTAATCAAATGAGTCAGTTAACCTTGTTGTTGACACGGATAGTTCTCGTTGGTGACCAAAGAGAAATCCAACCAGCTAAATCAACGAGTCTCATAGAATGCATGCTATGTTACGAATATAAACTCAAAGAGTCATTCAAGGAGGCCACGCATATACTCTTAATGAAACTATAGTATAAAGATTCCCATATGAAAAGTGGTTGAATTCATCTTTGACCACTAACAATAAACAATAAGGTTAGGGGGAATATTCGTATAAGTTATTTGATTATTTCTATAACTGTATTATACAAAGGAGGCTAAAATGTTTAGGAGAATTTTGATATTAAAACCCAAAGATTCAGTCGCAGTATTATTGGAAGAAGGAAATACAGGTGATTCTATAACCCTAGAAAATTCGGACATAGAATTACTCGAACCAATAAGCTTTGCACATAAAGTATCTATCGTTGATTTGAAAAAAAATGACCCAGTTTATAAATACGGTGTTCAAATTGGCTATGCACTAGAAGATATACCTAAAGGATCCTGGATACATGGCCATAACATGGGCTGTGATAGAGGAAAGGTCAGGAGGGAAGATAATAATGAAGTTTAAAGGATATAGAAGACCAGATGGCAGTGTAGGTGTCAGAAACCATATATTAATAATCCCTTCAGTATTTTGTGCAAACAAAACAGTTGAATCTATTGCCAGACAAGTTAAAGGAGCTATTCCAATCACTCACCCAGTAGGATGCGGTCAGATAGGATATGATTTCGAGCTCACAGCAAGAACTCTTATAGCAATGGGTAATCACCCTAATGTTGCTGCAGTATTAGTCGTTGGGCTGGGATGCGAGAGGTTTAAACCTACAGAGCTGTATGAGGGAATTAAGAAATCAGGAAAGCCCGTGGAAATGATTGTTATACAAGATGAAGGAGGCACATCTTCAACAATTGACAAGGGAGTTAAAATAGCTTTGGGCTTTGCAAAGAAAGAATTGGCTAAGACACCGGAAGATTGCGATTTCTCCGAACTAACTGTTGCAGTGAAATGTGGAGGCACAGATGCTACAAGTGGTCTGGCTGCAAATCCGGCTGTTGGTGAAATGGCAGACCTGATAGTTTCAAACGGAGGAAGCGTTATACTTTCTGAATTGAATGAGTTGCTGGGGACAGAAGATATGCTTGCATCAAGAGCAGTGAATAAAGAAGTCGCCGATAAGGTTTACAGTGCAGTTTATGGAATTGAAGAAAAAATGAGAAAAAAAATAGACACTCAATATGAGGGAAGAAATGAGCTTATATCACCAGGTAATTATGACGGAGGAGTAAGTAATATTGTCGAAAAAGCCTTAGGTGGAGTCTATAAGGGAGGCACAAGTCCTGTTGTTGATGTTATTGAGTATTCTATCCCCCCTGAAAAAGGCAAGAAGGGACTTTTCTTAATGAACTATGAAAGTCACGATGGGGAAGTTGTAACAGGTATGGTAGGTAGTGGTGCTCAAATAGTAGTGTTTACATCAGGGCGAGGTAATCCCACAGGATTTCCATTTGTGCCTGTAATAAAGGTAACAGGAAATGATGTCATGTATCAAAAGATGATCCAGAATTTTGATTTTGATGCAAGTGGGATAATTAAAGGAGAAAATTCATTAGAAGAGACAGGGAAAAACCTATTCCAGCTTCTTAACAATGTTGCCAATGGAGAGTTGACAACAGCTGAATTACTTGAAGCTGACGAATTATTCTGTATCGCAAGAGCTTAGTTGTTCTATTGAAAGAAAAGATTGTATACTCCGGAAATAAAGAGTATGCAATCTTTTTTAGTATTGGCAATTTGATTTGGTATTACCGAATTATCTTGATCTATACTTTCTAGCATAGTTACCTGGTGGAATACCATTCAGTTTTCCAAAAGTTCTAATAAAATGAGAATAATTCATAAATCCTGACATTTCTCCGGCTTCTTGCACAGAAAAACCATCTCGCAGGAATTTTTTAGATAATAGGATTCTTCTTTGAATTATATAATCGTTAATGGTAAATCCCGTTGTATTCTTAAACGTTCTTAAAAGATGATGTTTGCTGAAGAAGAAAACATCAGAAAGTCTATCCAAACTCAAATCCTCAGTTAAGTTTTCTTGAATATAATCCAAAATGGGAGCGATTTTATTAAAATCAGTAGAATTCTTATATTCCACTTGCTTTGTACCTACAATTATCCTTGCAATGTGAACAATAATCTTCATAAATATGCTGGATGATATAATATCTGAGGCAAATTCATCTTTAGAGATAGTGTTGTGGCTATCCAGCAGCTGCAATATGTAAGCATAATCCTCCTGTTCCAGCCGGATACAGTAGTTTGATAAAGAGAAGATTGTCGCCAAGTCACTGTCCTTTGTAGAAATCTTTTGAAGAGTGACAAGCGGGAAATGAAGCACATATCTTCTGTATTTCGTATCTACAGGTACAATAGTCCGGTGCAGGGCAGTATCTTTGATGGATAATAAAGTACCCTTGTTCAATGGATAAACCTTATCCTCTAAAAAAACTTTTCCTGAATCCGAAATACAAAATAATATCTCAATTCCATCGTGATAATGATGCTTTTCCATAATCCATTTATCATCTTCGTTGAGTTGGATGTTAAATTCAATGTCCATATTACACCCCTTTTAGTTAGCAATATATGCAAGTTAAACACCTATATATGCAAAGAATTTGCATATATAGTCAATTATACTAGTATTAAGGAATAATTTCAATGAATTCAACCTAAAGGAGACTTGATATGGGCGATAATCTTTTTAGAAAAGTGCATGATGGATATGAAGAATACTTAAGAGATGAGTCAAGAGTTACCGGGAATGCAGATACGATATCATTTCCGACATGCGATGCTGAAATATTTAAGGTTATTAAATACAATTACGATAGAGGCATACCAACCACAATACAAGGGGCCAGAACAGGCCTTGCAGCAGGAAGCATTCCAAATGGAGGGCATATAATAAACTTAATGAAGATGGATAATATTCTATCTATAAGGATGGATGATGAAAGCAACTTTTATTTAACTGTTCAACCCGGAATAACTCTTACTCAGTTAAGGGAAAAAATCAGAACGAAAAAGATTGATACCTCTAAATTTGATGATAAATCAATGGAGGCTTACAGAGCTTTTTTGTCATCGAGAGAGATGTTTTTTACACCGGATCCTACAGAAGCCTCCGCTACATTAGGAGGTATGGTTGCTTGTAATGCATCAGGAGCAAGGAGCTATTTATACGGATCTACAAGAGATCATATTTCAGCTTTGAAAGTAACACTTAGTGATGGCGAAACAATTAACATTGAGAGAGGAAGAAATATTGCAAAAGGAAGAAAGCTTTCTTTGATTACTGACAATGGAAAAGAGATAGTCATTGAGTTGCCGAAGTATAATATGCCTCACACAAAAAATACATCAGGCTACTACATAAAAGACAATATGGATGCAATAGATCTATTTATCGGATCAGACGGTACACTCGGAATTATTAGTGAAATCGAAATCAAATTGAGAAAGTTACCCAAAATTATTTGGGGGGGTATGTGTTTTATTAAGAATACTGAGAGTTTGGTTGAAATGGTTGATTCTGTAAGATCAAAGTACGATAATATAGCTTCGATTGAATATTTTGACGGAAATGCGTTGGAAATATTAAGAAATCAGAAATCTAACAACAAAGCATTCAAAAATTTACCAGAAATTATAGCAGGGAGTACTGGAGCAATATATCTTGAGTTGCATACAGAAACTGAGACTGCTGCAGTAGAAAAACTAAGAAATATCGGAATGCTGTTGGAGAAACTGGGAGAAAGTTCTTCTAATACATGGGTAGCCAGAAATAATTTTGATAAAGACAAGCTATATTTTTTCAGACATGCTGTTCCAGAAAGCGTAAATATGCTTATTGATCAGCGAAGGAAAAAGTACAGGAATATAACAAAGCTTGGAACAGACATGGCTGTACCCGACAAGCATCTTGGAAAGGCCATTGAAACATATAATCGCATGCTTAAGATAGAAGGTCTGGAATCTGCAACTTGGGGTCACATTGGAGATAATCACCTACATGTAAATATTCTGCCAAATAACCAGGATGAATTCGATAAAGGTAAGGCGATACACAGAGTTTGGGCAGAAAACATAGTTAAGATGGAAGGAGCAGTATCTGCAGAGCATGGGGTAGGAAAAACAAAGACTGACATGCTCCGGATAATGTATGGAGATAGATTTATATCAGAAATGAGGAAACTAAAGCTTCAGATTGACAACAAAGGAATTTTAAATCGAGGCAATATGTTTTCAATTGAAGAAGGTGAATTGATATGAGAATTGCAGTTTGTATAAAACAGGTACCAACATCTAATGAAGTATTGATGGATCCTGAGACAAAAACAATAATACGAGATGGAAAGAACTCAGTTATAAATCCATATGACTCATTTGCAGTTGAGGAAGCAATTTCAATCAAGGAAAAAACAAATGCAGAAGTAGTAGCCATAACAATGGGCATTCCTGAAGCAGAATCAATTTTAAGAGACTCCATTGCCAGGGGGGTGGATAGGGGAATGTTACTTTCTGATAGAAATTTTGCCGGTGCAGATACATTGGCAACATCATATACATTATCTCTGGGAATTTATAAACTCGGTGAATTTGATATTATCCTTTGTGGAAAACTGGCAATAGATGGAGATACCTCACAAATAGGTCCTGAACTGGCAGAACATTTAGGAGTACCCCACGTAACAGATGTCGAAGGATTTATAGAAGTAGATGAAAAGATGGTATTATGTAAGAAGAATGACGGGAATAGTACAAAAATACTTGAAGTTAAATTACCTGCCCTTTTTACCATAAACAAGGACATTAACAATCCCAGAATGCCAAGCATAGCAGGAGTTTTAAGGAGCTTGGAAAGTAGTATCGAGATGCACGATTCTAATTCTCTGAATGCAGACGAAAGAAAAATCGGATTGAATGGTTCCCCGACTCAGGTGGTCAGAACGTTTATGCCTGAATCAGAGAAAGTAGTGCATACAATTTCTGGAGGTACTAAAACTCAGTCCCTACAAATACTCTCGACAATAAAGGAGGTAATATAGATGGGGAAGCTCCATATTGATAGAGACACCTGTATAGGCTGTGGACAATGTATCAGTAGTTGCGGGAGCGAGGCCTTGATAATTGTAGATGGAAAGGTAATCGTAAATAGCAACTGTATATTATGTGGAATATGTGTAGACGCATGTCCGGTTGAGGCCATCAAAATCTCAAAGGACATTGAGGCTGTTAATGATTTGACTCAATTTGAAGACATATGGATATATGGGGAAATTGAAGGGGAAGAACTTGCGCCTGTTGTATTTGAATTGCTTTCAAAAGCAGAAGAATTAGCAAAAGAGAAAAGATGTAAAACCAAAGTTTTGATAATCGGAAAGGAACCCACAAATCTGAGTCAATTGGAGGATTCAGGAGCAGATGAAGTACTGATATACAAGATATCCGGTTACGAGAAAAGCGAAGAAACAGATATTGAAATATTCAACGAAGTAATAATTGAATATAAGCCAGATATATTACTGTTCGGAGCAACCAGCTATGGAAGGTCAATTGCACCCAGAGTTGCTGCAAGAATGAAAACAGGGCTTACTGCAGATTGTACACACCTGTGCGTAGATGACAGTGGGATTCTGCAGCAGACAAGGCCGGCCTTTGGCGGGAATCTTATGGCAACAATCGTATGTCCAAACACAAGACCTCAAATGGCAACTGTCAGACCTGGAGTATTTAAGCCGGGTATTAAGAATTCAGAAATAAATACAAAAGTAAGTATAATAAACTTTGAGAGTGCCATTAGCAAGTCAATTAAAATATTAAAAGAAACAGCAAAAGGAGACAATAGTACAATAGCAGAAGCAGAAATAATCCTATCAGTTGGAAGGGGTATCGGCAGTCAAAAAAATCTGGAAATGGCAGAGAAACTTGCTGAATTATTAGGAGCGAAACTTGGAGTGTCAAGAGCATTGGTAGATATTGGGTGGAAGGACAATTCATGCCAGATTGGACAGACAGGATTCAACGTTTCACCAAAACTACTGATAAGCATTGGCATTTCAGGAGCCATCCAGCATCTTGCAGGAATAACAAATGCAGAGAAAATAATAGCGATTAATACAGATGTTGATGCTCCAATTTTTAAAGTTGCCGATTACAAAGTTGTAGCAGATGGGATAGAAATTATCAAAGAGATGATTAATGAAATAGAGAATGTAAAGTTTTAGTTATATTACAAAAGCGGCAGCCCGATATCATATGATATTGGGCTGCTGATATTTTCAAAGCCTTTAGATCAATATTTCAAGTCGTGCATATGGTAGGTCAAGAGATCTTGCCAGACTTTCATAGGTGCATTTTCCATCAATCACATTGACACCTTTCCTAAGGCTATTGTCAAAATCAAGGGCTTTTCTAAAGCCCATACCAGCCAGCTTGATGATATAGGGTAGGGTAGTGTTCGTAAGAGCAAATGTCGATGTCCTCGCGTATGCTCCAGGCATATTGGCCACACTGTAATGGATGACACCATGCTTTACATACACCGGGTCATCGTGAGTTGTGGCATGGGTTACTGTTTCAACACAGCCACCCTGGTCAATTGCAACATCAACTATAACAGAACCATCTCTCATGCTTTCGACCATATATTCCTTTACAATCTTTGGAGCCGCTGCTCCAGGGATAAGGATGCCACCTATCAATAGATCAGCCTCCTTCACAGCTTCAGCAAGACTGAATTCGTTAAGAATCAGGGTTTTGATTCTGGATCCGTAGATATCCTCAAGGTACTTCAGTTTACCAGGGCTCTTGTTAAGAACCATAACATCAGCGCCCAATCCCACAGCCATTTTAGTTGCATTCATGCCAACAGTACCAGCACCGAGAATAACAACCTTGGCCGGCTTGACTCCAGGAACTCCTGAAAGAAGTATTCCACTGCCACCTTTGGCCTTGGATAAGAACTCTGCTCCAACCATTACAGACATTCTCCCTGCAACCTCACTCATAGGGGTTAACAATGGTAGTGAGCCATCTTCAAGCTGGACAGTCTCGTATGCGATACATGTGATCTTTTTGTCCATCAGAGACTTTGTAAGTTCAGGAGCTGCTGCAAGATGGAGATAGGTAAAGAGCAATTGACCTTCCTTGAGAAGTTCAACTTCGTCAGGTTGTGGCTCTTTTACCTTAACTATCATATCAGAAGATTTAAAAACTTCTCCTGGAGTATCGATAATCTCTGCTCCAACAGAAGTGAATTCCTCGTTACTGAAGCCACTGCCTTTTCCGGCATCCTTTTGCACAAGTACTCTATGACCCTTCTTAACCAGTGTATGCGCTCCAGCAGGTGTCATGGAAACCCTGTTCTCATTGTTTTTTATTTCCTTTGGCACTCCGATAATCATAAACTATCCCTCCATTATTCTATTTGGTTTAAAGCTATAATACGCTAAAATGGGCCTGAAGTAAATTCTAATTTCGACTATCATCTATTCGTTCATGGAATAGTGAGCAAAAGAGAAGGGACCTACCTGTAAAAACTCGGTAAGATCCCTTTTTCACTAGGATTCGATATCTTCATTAACTACAAGTACAGGACAAGGTGCTTCTGAAACCACCCTATGGGAAACAGATCCCAGGAAAAACCTCTGTACTTTTGTATAGCCCCTACGTCCCATAACTATCAAGTCTGCTTCAATATACTTTGCATGGCTAATAATCTCCTCATATGGTTCTCCAACCAAAATGTCCTTGGTGCAGTTCACATCAGTACAATTTAGGCCTTCTACAAATTCATCAAGCATCTTTCCTTGTTTGTCCGTAAGTCCCTCTACAATTTTTCTCAAATCACCTGCATATCCAATTCCGCCTCCGACTGCAGTTCCAATCAACTCAGGTCTTCTAACAACTGAAAAAAATGTGATTTCACTGCCATAAGTCTTGGCTATGTCGATAGCCATCAGGGCAGCCTTCATGGAGGCAGGTGAACCATCAACTGGTACTAGTATTCTATTCATGGTTCTCCTCCAATCCTTAAAAACTTTTTCTTGTCCTATTTTTTATATACCCGTGGAGAGAAACAATATGCAATGTCAAAATGTTGACAATCACATAAGAGAATGTAAAAGGACCAAACAAATGGTTAAATATAAACATATGTCCAATTTAAATATGGACTACTGCTCTTGTGATAT